>JBCBSO010000580.1:0-2888 GCA_039819205.1 Actinomycetota bacterium | reverse complement strand
CCATCCGCACTGTCATCGCTCTGGCGGTCATAGTCGGCGGGCTGCGCTGGGTCGGTCCGTCTCCTGACGCCAACGTGTCGATGGGCGACAAGCTCGCCGCGATACAGATCGCCCAAGCAGCCGGCGTACCGACGTTGCCGTCGTCTGACGACCCGACCGATGACAGTGCGGTTGGGTACCCCCTGCTGGTGAAGGCAGCGGCTGGTGGCGGCGGCAAGGGGATGCGCATCGTCGAGTCGGCCGGGGATCTCGCCGAGGCAGTCGCAGCCGCCCAACGTGAGGCGCTCAGCTCCTTCGGCAATGGCACGGTGTTCATCGAGCGGTACGTCACGGCCAGCCGGCACGTCGAGATCCAGATCCTCGGTGACTCGTTCGGCAGCATCGTCCACCTGGGCGAACGCGAGTGTTCTATTCAGCGTCGTCACCAGAAGATCGTGGAAGAGTCGCCGTCGCCGATCGTCGACGACGAGCTGCGCAGCGCGATGGGCGCAGCCGCGCTCGCGCTGGCGCGGCAGATGGAGTACGAGTCGGCCGGCACGGTGGAGTTCCTCGTCGACGACGCCACCAAGGAGTTCTTCTTCCTCGAAGTGAATACGCGTTTGCAGGTGGAGCATCCGGTCACCGAAGAGGTCGTCGGAGTCGACCTCGTGCGCGAGCAGCTGCGCATTGCCGAGGGCGCCCCGCTGGCATTTGGGCAGGACGGAATTCGCGGTAGTGGACATGCCATCGAAGCGCGGCTCTACGCCGAGGACCCCGACAACGACTACTTGCCCGCGATCGGAACCCTCTCGGCGTTTCGCCCAGCGGCGGAGCCGGCCGTTCGGTGGGACAGCGGTGTCGAGCAGGGCAGCGTCGTCGGCGTCGACTTCGATCCGATGCTCGCCAAGGTGATCGCGCATGCCGCCACGCGTTCCGAAGCGGCGGGTCGGCTGGCGAGCGCACTCGAACGGACACACCTGGGCGGTGTGGTCACCAACCGAGACTTCCTTGTTGCCACTCTGCGCAGTGAGGCGTTCCTTGCCGGAGACACGACCACCGACTTCATCGAACGGGTGCGGCCGATGACTCATGCGCCCGATGTGGCGACCGCCGCAATCGTTGCCGCGATGTGGATCCAGGGCCGTAATCGCATCAACGACAACACCTGGGGGTTTGCGCCATCCAACTTCCGCACCGGGGGCCTGCCGCCACAGCGCATCGAGTTCGCCGATGGCGACGAGACGGTGACCGTCGAGTACCTCCCCCGCCGAGCGGGCGGGTTCTCACTGAGCAGCGGCGAGATCGTGCTGGTCCACGAGTGGACCGCCGACGAGATCGACGTGGAGATCGATGGTTGCCGACTCCGGCCCAGTGTGAGCGTTGCCGACGATGTCGCCTACGTGACGTTCGATCGGGCCACGGTCGCGCTTGGCGTCGTACCGCGATTCGCTACCCCGGGCGCAGCCCTGCCGACCGGCGGGCTCGCGGCACCGATGCCTGGCACCGTCACCGAAGTGCGCTGCGCCGAAGGCGATCATGTCGCCGCTGGACAGATCCTGGTGGTCCTCGAAGCGATGAAGATGGAGCACCACATCTCGGCACCGTTCGACGGCATCGTCACCGGCGTCCACATCGCCGTTGACAACCAGGTCGACAGCGGGGCACTCCTGCTCACGCTCGAAGACGAGAACGTGGCCGAGAGCAAGGCGGCGACGTGAACGACATCGGCACCGCCAGGGCATGACGGCGATGCGCGAGCGGTTGCGGCCGTTGCGCGGGCCGCGGCCCGTGTTGAGTCGCAAGCGCGAGGAGTCGCTGACCGAGCGTCAACGGGAGATCCTCGACGAACTTGGGCGGATCTTCGACAAAGGATTCGTCGACGTCACCATGGCCGAACTCGCGGCGCAGCTGAACTGTTCGCTGCGCACGCTCTACGGGCTCGCCGGTAGCCGCGACGAGCTCGTGACAATGGTGGTCGACCGCAACATCCGACGGGTGGGGCGAGCGGCGATGCGGGCGATCACCGACGACATGACCGCGCTCGAGGCGATTCGCGCCTACTTGTCGGCCGCGACGGTCGCCGTGCAGTGCACGACCGAGGAGTTCGCCCGCGACATCGCGTTGCTCGACACGAGCAATCGACTCAACGCGTCGCACTCCGAGTACATCATTCAGGTGACGCGCACGTTGCTCGACGTCGCAGTCGAGCAGGGCGAGATCGCCCCGGTCGACACGATGGCCGTGGCCCGAGCGATCGCTGGCCTCGGACGTGAGTTCGCCCGCCCCGAGGTGATGCCGACGCTGGCGACCAGTCCGAAGGCGGCGGCAGACATGATGGTCGACGTGGTACTCGCCGGGTTGCGCAACCGGGATGTTCAGACCGCCAGCTAGCTGACGCCCATGCGTGGTTGGCGTCGATGCGTTGACGGACCACCACCGTGATGGCCGGTTGCGTTACTCGCGAGCGCTCCCCGTCGTGCTGCCGGCGAACTCGCGGCGCGCCCGGCGGACGTCTGGCAGGTGCTGCTCGGTCCAGATTCGAATCGCCTCGAGCGGGTCGGTGATGGTCTCGCCCAAGTTGGTGAGCGAGTACTCCACACGCGGCGGCCGCATCTCGGCGAGCACCTCGCGGTGGACCATTCCATCTTCTTCGAGACGCCGCAATGTCTGGGTCAGCATCTTCTGCGTGATGCCGGGAACTGCTCGTCGGAGCTCACCAAACCGATAGGGCCGTTCCTCGAGGCGGCCGATGACCAACACCGACCACTTCGACCCGATGAGATCGAGGACGTCGCGACACGGGCAGTCGATCGAGTAGACGTCGCCACACTCGTCGCTGATCTGATCCTGCTGGGTAGTTTCGTCTAGGTACCTATTGCTCATCAGGGTGCCTTCTTGCGGATGGAAAC
>JBCBSO010000579.1:0-2890 GCA_039819205.1 Actinomycetota bacterium | reverse complement strand
AGCGGCAACGCCTTCTCCCACGTCGGCCCGGGCGACCAGCGGCGAAGCGCGAGCCGGCGTCCCGAACTCGGGCACGGCGCCACGACCACCGTTCCGTCGACGTCGACGACGATGCCGGTCGCCGGCCCGACCTCGTGCGCGGGAACGCCGTCTGCGACCAGCCACCCGGAGCCCTGTGCGTCTGCGACGAGCAGCACCGGGCGGCCCGAGGGGAGCGCAGCGATCGACACCGCGGTCGTCGGGTTGGGCGCGTCGGCGAGCGCGTCCGGCAACGGCTCCTCCACGGGGCCACGCCACGCACTGAACCGAATGATTCCCAGCGGCCGATCCACCAGCGCGACGACCTCGGACCCGACCGACGTCAGCGCGACGGGATGACGATCGGGCGACAACGGCGTCGCGACCTGGACGGTCCGGAGCAGTCGTCGACTCCACAGGTCGATCACCGAGATGGTCGATCGCCCACGGTCGCCGACGTAGAGGCGGTCGCCCTCGTCGATCGCCAACCCCGTCGCGTCGACGAGCGATGGGGGCGCGGACGACATGAAGGTCGCGCCGGTCAGCCGAGCCCCGGGTGCCGCTGGGTCCTCACCGATCACCGTCACCGGCGGCGGCTGCGCGTGATAGTCGACGGTGCCGTCGGTCTCGCCGACCGCGATGCGGTCGATGCGGTCGGGGTACGCGGCGTACACCCGGCACATGCGGTCGACCGTCCGCCCTCGCCCAGGCGTGCAGTCGCCGCTCGGTTCCTCTGCCTCCGGGTCGGTCCACGACAGCATCAGGTCGCCAGAGGCCATCTCGAGCGCCGTTCCGTCGTGGGTCGCGCGCATCCACTGGTCGCAGGTCGACACGAGCGACTGCGGTCGTCCGGTGGCCATGTTCAGCACACCTCGGGCGTCGTTCGGACCGGGACCGCGATGGCGTCGGCCGCGCCGGGTTCGATCGAGTCGGTTGGGTCGAGCGGTTCGCCCTGGACCACCGTGATGGCCGCCAGTTCGGGGACCTCCCACCGGTCGAGTTCGATGGCGCGGCTCGCGCGTTCCACCCAGCCATCGCCGTCGACCCACTCTGCCAGGCGCAGCCCGGCGAGACAGTCGGACCCGGGCACAGGCCCAGGGACCAGGAACTCCACACCGTCGACCTGGACGGCCGCCGCCTCAAGTTCGGGGGCGAAGACACGCCGACCGAGCGGCCAACCCGCTCCGCCCGGGCCGTACGGTGGCAGCGGCGCGAGGAATTGGCGCAGCACCAGCTCGACCCAGCGACGCACGCTCTCGCTCCCGGCCCCCGGGCCCACCTGGACACCGACCGAGACTGAGATTCGGCGGTAGGTCGGCGGAATCACGTACAGCTCTGTGGTCACGAGGCGCCGCTCGTCGAGGTAGCGACACACCGCGTCGAGGGTGGGACGGTCGGGTCGGGGCGCGTTCGGGTTGCGTCGATCGTGGTCGGGCCAGACGACCACGGACACCACGCCGGGAGCCTCGACGTCGGGCGTCAGGGGATGGAAGAGACGCAGCGTCTCGGCGCGGGCGATCCCCGCACCCGGGGTTGCTCTCCCGAGTTCGGAGAAGTCGGAGGCGGTGACCGCACGATCGTGACGCCGGAACTCCGAGGGGATGCGGTCGATCGCCGCCGCCAGCCCCTCGGCGTCGGCGCCGCCGCGGGTCGGGAGCGGGTTGGCGACGGTGACGTTCGACAACGGGGTCCGGTGGACCTGCGGCACGCTCGGCGGCGGTGGCCCTGTCGGACCGCGGGCGCCCACCGACGAGATCGCCTCGACGGCGACGTTGCCGGCCGCTCCGCCGCCGTGTCGGTAGCTGCGCACGCGCAGGCGTTCACCGATCTGCCAGACCCGGCCGCGCCGTCCGTCGCCGCACGACACGGTGCCCGCCTCGGCGTCGACCACGACGTGGCGATCATCGACGCCCGACGCGGAGAAGTCGTCGACGCGAGTCCAACCGATCCAGCCCGGCGCACCGATCTCCTCGACTTCGAAGCGCAGACCGCCGAGCACGTTGCCGTTGACGAGCGAGTACCGCTGCGACGGCTCGCCCGTCCCGGTGCCGACGAACTCGGCGCCGGCGGCGACCGACTGTTCGACCCGGGCCGCGTTGGTGTCGATCCAGTCGACGGCCGGCAGCTCACCGCCCCCGGGTCGGAACACCCGCATCCACGCGACGAGCCGCTCGAGCATCTCGTCGTTCTCGACGAGCGGCGGTTGCTCTCCGGCGCCCGCGGCATCTGGGTTGCCAGGCAGATAGAGACCGACATCGTCGAGCGATGGTGGGAGTTCGAGACGGACCACGCCGGGCACCGTCAGACCAGCGGTCGAGTCACCGACGACGGGGAGATCGAGCCAGATCGGATCGGCCGTATCCGGATCGGCTGCGTCCGGCCGCGGCATCGTCGTACAGATCTGCCACTGGGTGGAGGGCGACGTCGGCGCTTCACCGGCGCCTGGGCACGGTTGATCGGCGCGCGCCTCCATCGTCGGGACATCGTGCGCCGGGGCAAAGCCGATCGACAGCGTCCCGCCGCCCATCCCGCCGAGGTCGACGCCGGGTTCACCGAGCAGCGCGACGAACACGACGTCCTCGATCGCCGACGACGGATCCAAGGTGTCACGACCAGGTTTCGAGGGCTCCTTCGCCCCGAACTTGGTCGCGTAGGTCGACACGTCGGCGAGCGGGCGTCCCACCGCTCCCGCCGATCGGCTGACGTAGACGGACGCGTCGTCATCGAGCGGGCCGTCCGGCGGCACGCGGATCGCGGCGTGCGCCTCGACGGGCCACACCTGTACCTCGTCGAGTGTGCTGAACGCGACGTCGCCGGCTTCGACGCGCGTCCCGATCGGCACGTCGGCCACCGACGTCGCCGGGCCGGAGCC
>JBCBSO010000578.1:0-2894 GCA_039819205.1 Actinomycetota bacterium | reverse complement strand
AACGCGCAGGCGATCGTCTGGCGGCCCACGTCGTCGCTCGCCTCGACGATGCCCTCGACACGGCCATTGTCGTTCTCCAGCCACACTGCGTCGCCGTTCGAGAGCTCGAGCTGGCGCATGGCCTCGGGGTGCATGAGGACGGGGTTGTAGGATCGCTTCGAGCGCAGCGAGGGCAGGTTCTGACCCTGGGTGCAGTAGACCTCTTTCATCCGATACGTGATCATCCGAAAGCCGTAGTCCTCACCGGTCGTGTAGCCGCCACCGGCGACGACGGACTCCCACTCGTGCGGTACGGCTGGATCGGCAACGTCACCAACGACGATGGACCGGTCGAGGTGCTGCTCGACGACGAACTCGGCGGCAATGTGATCCCGCTCGACAAGCTCGAACCGGTTCATGTCGGCAACGTCACCCTCACCCTCGCCGGAGACGATCTACTGGACGACCCATCGCTGCGCCAAGCGCTGGTCAACCTCTGGCGTGCCGAAGCAGAAACCGCGGGCCTGCAGATCGCATCGCTGCACTCGATCGGCACCGGCGTGCGCGACTCAAGCGAGGGGTACGTGATCGCCGAGCTGTCGAGCGGTGGCGAGCAGTATGTGCTTCGGGCCCTACGGTGTCCTCACGAAGTTGGGGCGATCGAAGTACGCGCCGACCGCCCCAACCGGTGGGAAGTGCTGTAGGGCGGGCTGCCCGACCGGCGAGCAGCCGCTCCGATAGCTGACTGCGAGCGAGTCGTCGATCAGCTGAGGCGCTCGATGATCATGGCCATGCCCTGGCCACCGCCGACGCACATCGTTTCGAGACCAACGCTCTTGTCCTCGGACTGGAGGTTGTTGATCAGGCTCGTCATGATGCGCGCACCGGTCATACCGAAGGGGTGCCCAAGGGCGATGGCGCCACCATTCACGTTGACCTTGTCGACCTCGAAGCCGAGCGTCTTGTACGACGGGATCACCTGTGCGGCGAATGCTTCGTTGATCTCGACGAGGTCGATGTCGTCGGCGCTCATGCCGGCCCGCTCCATCGCCTGCTGACTGGCGCCGATCGGGCCCAGGCCCATGATCTCGGGATTGAGGCCGGTCACACCCGAGGCGATGATGCGCGCCAGTGGCGTGAGTCCCAGTTGGGCGGCCTTGGTGTCGCTCATCACCATCACTGCCGCGGCGCCGTCGTTGAGCGGGCACGCGTTCCCTGCGGTGATCTCACCGTCGGGACGGAACACCGGCTTCAGCTCGGCGAGCTTCTCCACGGTGGTGCCCGCACGCGGGCCGTCGTCGGTCGACACGACCGTGCCGTCAGGCAGGGTCAGCGGCGTGATCTCGTTCTCGAAGTGACCACTCTCGACGGCAGCCACGGCGCGCTGCTGGCTGCGCGCCCCGAACTCGTCCATCTCTTCACGGCTGACGTGCTCGATCTCGCGCACGTTCTCCGCGGTCTGGCCCATCGCGATGTAGAAGTCGGGCAGACCGTCGGGAGCGGTCCACTCGGGCTGGCCTCCGGCGGCGCGCAACGCAGTGCGCTCGCCGGGGCCCTTGAAGATCGGGTTGGGTGCGGTGTCGCCCGCACCATTGCCATACCGGCTCACGGCTTCGACACCGGCGGCGATGAAACAGTCGCCTTCGCCAGCCTTGATGGCGTGCGCCGCCATGCGGATCGTCTGCAAGCTCGACGAGCAGTAACGATTCACCGTCACACCGGGGACATCGTCGAGCCCGGCGAGCCCAGCGGCCATCCGGCCGATGTTGAACCCGGCCTCACCCGCCGGCTGGCCGCACCCCATAATCAGGTCCTCGACATCATCTGCCGACACCTCGGGCACCTTCTCCATCAGCGCCTTGACGATTTGGGCGGACATGTCGTCGGGACGGAGGTCGACGAGCGAGCCTTTGTTGGCGCGGCCGATGGGGCTGCGCGCGGTCGCAACGATCACTGCTTCGGTCATACCGGCGAGGGTACCGAGCGGGACCCGCTGCGCTGCAACCCGGTGACCCGGGCGCCGGGTACGGTCAGCGCCGTGAACATCACCGGCGCCAGCACCGGGACCACTGGGAGCATCGCCACCCTCGATGTCGGCGGCACATCGATCAAGGCCGGCGCGGTAGCGGTGGCCGGGCCGACCGACGCTCAGGTCGTGCTCTGCGATGCCCGGCCTGCGCACGCCGACGGCGACCGTGCGACGATCATCGGCCAGCTGACGGCGTCGGTCCAGGCTGCGCTCGACATCGTTGGCCCCTCGCCGATCGGCGTGGCGATCGGCTTCCCGGGACCTTTCGACCTCGAGGCCGGGACTGCGCTGATCCACGGGCTGTTCAAGTACGAGTCGATCTACGGGGTCGATCTGCGCGCCGCCCTGCGGACCGACGTCCCTGAGCTCACCGACCTGCCGATCCGCTTCGTTCACGACAACGAGGCGGCCGGCGTGGGCGAGGCGTTGTTTGGCGCCGGCCGTGGCTACCGCCGTGTGCTCACCGTGACGCTGGGTACGGGGGTTGGTGCGTGCCTCACCGACGCCGGCAACGTGATCCAGTGGGTCGACGACCTTGAGGTAGAGAAGCTCGCCCGGCGCCCGACCCCCGAGGGGCGCGCCGACGACGTCCTCTCAGCGCGTGGACTTGCCGCCCGCTACGAAATCGAGCGCGAGCTACTCGCCGATCACCTTGCGCCCCGTCCGCTCACCTCGGAGCTTGCGGCGATCGCCCGCGACCACGGCACGGCGGTCGGTCGCTTCCTACGTCCGGCCGTCGACGAGCTCCGCCTCGACGCGGTCGTGATCGGCGGCGGGCTGGCGGCTGCCTACGACCTGTTCGGCGCAGAGATCGAAGCCGAACTCCCGATCCCGTGCAGTGTGGAGGCACTCGGCGCCACGGGCCCGATGCTCGGCGCCGCCCACC
>JBCBSO010000577.1:0-2896 GCA_039819205.1 Actinomycetota bacterium | reverse complement strand
CGTGGAATGGGATGACGCTGGCGATCAATGTTGCAGACGAGGGGAGCGTCGACGCCGTGTTTCGGCGAGCGAAGCATGCTGGAGCGGCGCAGGTTGCGCCGCCGCAGCCGCGTGCATGGGGAGGCTATTCGGCCTATATCGCGGACAGCGAGGATCAGCGATGGGAGATCGCGTGGGCGCCATAGACGGACTCCTGTCGGCGTAGCGAAAGGTTGCAGTAGGGCCTACGACGCCTTGCTGGAACCACGCTGGTCCTGGCGAACGGTGGCGGAGCGTCTTCCATGCGTCGCCGAACGAGCGTGTCGGTGGTGCAGCCGAGTGTGCAGACGCGCGGTTCAGACGCCTCGCGCGGTCCAGACAGCGTCGAGATCGATCCGGCCGGTCGCGATCTCATTGAGCGTGTCGACGACGAGTTGGCCCTCGATCGCAGCGACGCGGTCGGCGAGGTCCGACCATCGGTCGGTCGGAAGCACATCGACTCGTCGTTGTTTGACGATCGGCCCCGTGTCGTAGTCGGCATCGACGAGATGAACGGTTGCGCCGGTCTCCGCTGACCGTGCAGCGACGACGGCTTCATGGACGTGGCGTCCCCACATGCCGGGGCCGCCAAAGGCTGGGAGGAGCGAAGGGTGCACGTTGAGCACTCGCGCGCGAAACCGAAATAGCGTCTGTGCGCCGAGCTTCTTGAGGTAGCCGGACAACATCACGTGGGTGACGTCGTTCTCCGCAAGTGCGGCACGGATCGCCGCGTCGAGTTGTTCGGCGTTCGAATGTGTCTTCGAACTCAGGTGGTACGCCGGTAGCCCGGCAGTGGAACCGGCGTGAAGTGCGCCGCTGCTGCTGTTGTTGGAGATCACGGCTACAGGCGCACACTCGGTTCGGCCAGCCGCGTGCGCGGCCAGCACGGCGCGGAGCGCCGAGCCATTGTGCGATGCGATGAAGCCGATTCTCACATTGCCGACCATACGGCGGCCGGAAACGATGCGCGAGCAGGATCTGTTTGCTCGAGCGTGTCCCGCAGTCGCCCGACGTTGGAGTTCGAGATTCAGGAACCGCAGGTGGAGTGGACCGCCGTCGGGGTGTCGATTGAACAGGGCTAGCGCTCGTGGTCGAGGAGGCCAACGAGTTCGGCCAGGTTGTCGATTCGATATCGTGCTCGTGAGAAGTCGCCGCCGCGGGTGAAGTCGTTGCGAACGATTACGCAGTCGATGCCGGCGGCGACCGCGGAGTTCAATCCTCTGGCGGAGTCCTCAACGACGAGGGTTTGGCTCTTGAGCGCCTGGTACCGGTTCAGCGCAGTGAGGTAGGGCTCAGGATGCGGTTTGGCGTGCTCGTAATCCTCGCGAACCAGCACAAAGTCCATGAACTGAGTGATGCTGCGTTCTGCGTGAATGAGTTCGAAGTCGGTGCGTTTGGCTGTGGTCACGATGGCCATGTGGGCGCATGTGGAGAGTGCTCCAAGCGCTTCGAGAACGCCGGGGATCTCGATCGACTCAGTCACGAGGTACTCGCGATACCACCGATCACGCATCACTCGAAGCTCATCGATGGTCGCCTCGGAAACGCCAGCAGCCCGAGCGCGAGCCCAGGTTCCATTGCCGCTGCTCATGTCCTGCAGGTACGCATCTCTGGGTAGATCGATCCCGATGGTGTCTAACGCTCGTCGCCCGGCCCGGTAGTACCAATACTCGGTGTCGACGAGCACGCCGTCGTGATCGAACAGCAGGTATCGCTTGGTCTCAGCCGAGGACGCGGTGCCCACCTCGACGACGGTACGTCGTCACTGCTGCTCGCGCGGCTGACATGGCGCACGTGCTGAGCAGCGCGGTGCTGTGCCCGCGACGAACCCTGCGATCATCGGAACGTGGGGATGATCGAGGTAGATGATGGTGTGCAGCTGTGGGTCGAGTGCACCGGTGACGGCCGGGGCGTTCCGCTCGTGTTGTGCCATGGCGGGCCCGGCTTGTGGGACTACCTGGGGCCACTTGCGGGCCTGCTCGACCAGGATCGGCTGGTCGTCCGTTGGGATCAGCGAGGTTGTGGCCGGTCACAGGGACGGCACGGACCGTTCACCGTCGACGGACACGTCGCCGACCTCGACGCGATACGAACGGCCCTCGGCATCGATCGCTGGATCGTGGGCGGTCACTCGTGGGGTGCGTCACTTGCGCTTCGCTCCGTGCTCACGCATCCGATCTCAGCGGCAGGGTTGTTGTATCTGTCGGGCACCGGCCTTGGGCGGAGCTGGCATGCCGACTACACCGCAGCTCGTCGAGATCGGCTGACGCCAGAGCAGTTCACGCGACTTGAGCAGCTCGATGCGCTCGATCACCGGACCGACGCGCAGGAACGTGAGTGGCGAACTCTGAGCTGGGCACCAGACTTCGCGGCCCGAAACAGCGCGCTCGAACTCGCCTCGATCGATGCGCGAGCACCATGGTCGATCAACTGGGAGAGCAACACAACAATCAACGGCGAGACCAAGCGATGGGATCACGCCGCGCTGCTCGATGCGTGCACGCGCATCGCTGCGCCGACGCTGATGCTCCACGGCGCGCAAGACCCTCGACCGCCGTATGCCATCGAGGACGTTGCGCGGGCGATACCTAGCGCCGAGGTGCGCATCGTTGACGATGTCGGTCACATGCCCTGGCTTGAACGCCCCGGCGCCGTCATGGCGGTTGTCGACGACTGGCTCGACAGGATCCTGTAGCACGCGACTCGCCCGCCTCCGGCAGAGTTGCGACTCCGTCGATACCGTCTCGGGCGTGACACGTTCGGCCCTCGTCGTGCTGGTCGAAGAAGCCGAGCCGTTGGTTGCATCCACTCGGCTCATTCACGATCCGATGGCAGCGCGTGGCGTGCCTGCGCACGTGACTGTGCTCCATCCGTTTCG
>JBCBSO010000576.1:0-2897 GCA_039819205.1 Actinomycetota bacterium | reverse complement strand
CCGATGACGTGCCGGTCGTCGAACTGCCGTTGATGGACACCGACGTCCACGACGTCGGCGAGTTCGGCCAACCCGGCGAGCTCCTCACGTTCGGAGTGAGCCAACTCGACGAGCTCGTCGTGCCACGTGATGTGGTCGGCCAGCGGACCATCGGCAACATCGTCGAGCGCCGCCCGGTCGGCAGGGTCAAGCGTGTCGGGCAGCGGGTGGATCAAGTTGATCACGACGCCGCTGAACGGAAAGTCGCCGTCGCGCAGCGCACCGACAAGGTGCTCCGACTCGGCGATCGCTTCAGCGCGGGGGCTCGACACCACCACGAACGCGGTCTCGTCGGCACGTAACAGTTGACGAACCTCGTCGGCTCGTTGTCGCAGTCCGTCTTCGAGCGTGGTCAACGACCGGAAGAAGGCAACGGTGTCCTCGACGATTTGCGGCCCTGCGAGCCGTCGCACGGCCCAGAGGAACATCGACGACGCCGCGTTGGTCACCCGGGCAAACGTTCGTTGGCCCACCGTGAGCGTGCGATACACCGGGTTGCTGAGGAAGGCCACCAGTCGATCGGGCGCTCCGAGCAGATCGATCGCATTGCGCGATGGCGGCGTATCGACGATCACCAAGTCCCACTCGTCGCTGGTAAACAGCTGATGCAACCGTTCGATCGCCATGTACTCCTGGGCACCAGCCAGCGACCGCGAGAGGGCACCGTAAATCGGATTGTTGAGGATTGCGTCGGCCTGTTCGTCGGTCGACGTCTGTTCGCGCACTAACCGGTCGAAGGTTGCCGCATCATCGAGCATCAATGCCCACAGCTCGCCGCCGCTCGCTCCGACACCGTCAACGCGGTGTGGCTCATCGGTTGCCTCGCCGACGTCGAGGCCGAGCGCATCGGCGAGACGGCGAGCTGGGTCGACCGTGACCACGACCACGCGGCGTCCCCGCTCGGCTGCGGCGACGCCGATTGCCGCTGCAGTGGTCGTCTTGCCCACTCCCCCTGGTCCGCATGTGAGCAGCAGCGTCGCCGCCTCGATTGTGTCGGACAGCGTCACCGACTCTTCTGCGGCGTCTGTTTCTGCGGTCACGACTGCTCCTCGTCGGCGAGTGCGTCGGCCAACACACCGAGGTGGTGCAGCGCCAGCCGTGCCGTGGGCAGTCGGGGCAGCCTGACGACGTGCTCAAAGTGTTTGTGCAATCGGCCGAGCTGCCGCTCCTGACGCTGCAGCAGCGATGCGCCGAAACCAGAGGAGGTCTCGAGCACGCGGCGCGCATCAGCCGACAGCGAGTGCTTCTGCGCCCGCGCCGCGCCAAGCGGGGTTCTCGCCAAGCCCGGGCGTTCCGGCCAACACGCGTTCGCGACGACCGGCAACATCGCGATGCCGACGTCGCTCACTAACTCGTCGGCCAACTCGATCGACTCGTTCACCGGCGTCTCTTCAGCGAGCGTCACGACCATCGCCGCGCACCGCTGTGGGTCGCGCAGCAGCTCGTCGACCTCGTCGGCCTGGTCGCGGACAGCGCCGGAGTTGACCACGTCGACGAGCCCCGTTGCCGACCGTAGGAACGGTACGGCGTTGCCAGCTGGCGGCGCATCGACCACGATCAGGTCGGCTGCACCGTCGCGTTCGAGCTCCTTGATCTTGCCGAGCACCAACAGGTGTTCGAGCCCGGGCGTCGCCGCCGCGATCATGCCGAGCGACGAGGCAGCTGCCGCACGGCGCAGGAGGCCACCGACACCGCGCAGTTCCAGGTAGTCGCCAAAGGCTTGCTCGGCGGGGATTGTCCGCCCCCGGACACGCCCGGCACCGCGAACCTTGCGCAGGATGTGCTCGTTTTCGTCGAGCTCTCGGCCACCGAGCAGTGGCCCGATGCCGGGTTTGCCGTCCACCGAGACGAACAACACATCGGCGCCGTTGCGCGCAGCAGCGAGGGCCGCCGCGGCAGCCACCGTCGATGAGCCGACGCCGCCCTTTCCGGCGACGACCGCGACACCGACATCGGCGAGCTGGTCGAGGATCACCGCGTCACCGCGTTTTGGGCGAAGCGCGGGCCAGCAACCACAACGTGCCCCTCGAGGGAGCGGCCCACCGCCGATACAGCGAGCGACGCCGCGGCGATCAGCTGCCGCAGGTCGATGCCCGTGCGGCAGCCCATCGCCTCGAACCCGTGCACCAGGTCTTCGATCGACACGTTCCCACTTGCGCCGGGCGCGAACGGGCAACCACCGAGCCCGCCCAGACTGGCGTCGGCCCGCGTGGCTCCAGCTTGTACGGCGGCGAGCGCATTGGCCACTCCCAATCCACGGGTGTCGTGCAGATGAGCACCGACGGCGACCTCGGCAGGAGTCGCGAGATGGGCAACACGTGACACCAGATCGGCGACCTCAGTGGGCACACCGGTGCCGATGGTGTCGGCGAGCCCGACCCCACGGACACCGTGGTCGATGGCCACGGTGGCCGCATCGATCACGGTCTGGACCGCGACGGGGCCGGCGTATGGGCAACCGAACGCCGTCGCCAGCGTGACCTCGACGACCGCCTGGGCCTGTGCGGCGTCAGCAACGACATCAGCGAGCTCACTGAGCCGTTCAGCGGCCGTTCCTCCGGCGTTGCGCACCGAGTGCTCGTCGCTCACCGACACGACGTACTGCAGGTGGCGGATCCCCGCGCCGAGCGCCCGTTGTGCGCCGCGTCGGTTGAGCACCAGGCCCCACCGAGTCACACCGGCATCGTCGGCTACCCGCTGGGTGGCCGCAGCAAGCTCGGCGGCATCGGCCATCGCCGGCACACGATCGGGCCGTACGAACGACGTCAGCTCCAGCTCACGAACGCGGCGCACAACGGGCGCTCGGCGCGGGGATCCGCCACCTGCAGTACGTCGTGTCGGTGAGCGACGAGCACTCG
>JBCBSO010000575.1:0-2902 GCA_039819205.1 Actinomycetota bacterium | reverse complement strand
CCAAGGTGCGCGACGCGTGGGCGGGCGCGGCCGACCTGTGCGGCTGGCTCGACGCCAACGTTGGTCCGAGCACCTTGGTCGCCGCCTGCTTGGTGTGCAGCCACTTCGGGCTGCCGAAGTCGCGAGTGGCGATCAGCCCTTTTCGTCTGAGCAGTTCGATGCGCGGGTGGTCCTTCGGGTAGCCGCGCGGCGCAGTCTTCAGCTCGGAGATTGCGGCGATCGAGTACCGGCGCCGGCGCACGTCGGCGACGAGCTCATCGACCTCGGCACCGGTGTGCTCGTTGTCGACAGCGGCCCGAAACCGAGCCAGCTGATCCTTGGCCAGCGCGTAGTACCCGGCGCCGACGAACAGCCCCTCAGCGGAGATCTGCACGTAGTACCCGGCGCCACCCTCGCTCTCGCCGTAGGCCCCCTGGTGGGTTTTGTACGGCGGCTTGTTCTTGGAGAAGCGCATGTCGTTGTGCGGACGAAAGAGGTGGAATGGCCCGTACTCGTCGAGCGCCTCGGCGAGCGCCGCCATCGGGGTGCGAATCTCGTCGTCGTAGCGTGCCTTGTTCGCCTGCCAGAACGACTTGGAGTTGTCGGCACCGAGCTGCTCGTAGAACGCCAGCCCATCGGCCGGAAACCCGCGGAACTCCACGTCGGTCACGGTACCGGAAGTACGGTGCGCTCATGCCCGACGTGCTGCTCGGACGAGCCCCCGGCGACGACGCTGCGACCAACACCTCGATCGACACGAGCGACCTCACCACCCACGGTGTGATCGTCGGCATGACCGGGTCGGGCAAGACCGGCCTTGGCGTGGTGTTGATCGAGGAGATCCTGCGATCGGGCCTGCCGGTGATCGCCATCGACCCGAAAGGCGACCTGACCAACCTGGCGCTCACATTCCCGGGCCTATCGGCCGCCGAGTTTCGGCCATGGATCGACGAGAGCCAGGCCGCCGCTGCGGGCGTCAGCCCCGACGAGTTCGCCGCCGAGCAGGCGACGATGTGGCGCGACGGACTGGCCGGCTGGGGCCTCGACGGCGCAGCCATCGAACAGCTCCGTGCGGCCGCGCCGGTCACGATCTACACGCCGGGTTCCACCGCCGGCGTGCCGCTGAACATCGTCGGGTCGCTCACCGCGCCCGACGACCTGAGCGACAGCGAACTCGTCAACGACGAGATCGACGGCTACGTATCGGGGTTGCTCGGGCTGGTCGACATCGAGGCCGATCCCTTGGCTAGCCGCGAACACATCCTGCTATCGAACCTGATCGCCCACGCGTGGAACGCCGGTCAGGCGATCGACCTCACTGCGCTGGTGGGGATGGTGGCAACGCCGCCGATTCGCAAGCTCGGCGTGTTCGAGCTCGACCAGTTCTTCCCGCCTGACGATCGGATGGCGTTCGCCATGCGGCTCAACGGCTTGCTCGCCTCACCCGCGTTTGCCGAGTGGGCAACCGGTGAGCCCCTGGACATTCAGTCGCTGCTGTACCGCCCCGATGGCAGTCCTCGTTGTGCGGTGATCACCACGGCACACCTCGGCGACGAGGAGCGACAGTTCGTGACGTCACTGCTGTTGAGCAAGCTGATCACCTGGATGCGCCAGCAGAGCGGGGTTACCGACCTGCGGGCGCTGCTGTACATGGACGAGGTCGCTGGCTACCTCCCGCCCACCGCGAAGCCGCCGACCAAAGGCCCGATCCTCACGCTGATGAAGCAGGCCCGTGCGTTCGGTGTCGGCGTGGTGTTGTCGACCCAGAATCCCGTCGATGTCGACTACAAGGCGCTGTCGAACGCTGGAACGTGGATGATTGGCCGCCTGCAAACCGAGCAAGACATCGATCGGCTGCTCGACGGCATGACGTCGGCCGCGGGCACCGTCGATCGCGCGGCGGTAGCCGATTCGATCGCTGGGCTCGGCAAGCGGACGTTCGTGCTCCGTCGCGCCAAGAGCGATCAGCCAGCCACGTTCTCGACGCGCTGGGCGATGAGCTACCTGCGTGGGCCACTGACCCGCGACCAGATCCAGGTACTGATGGGCGAACGCAGCAACGGCACGCCCGCCGCCGCTCCTCCAGCCGGCAGCGCAGTCGCCGGTGCCGTCGCGGATGCCGGCGCAACGTTTGATAGGGCGGCCAAGCCCGTGCAACCGGAACTCGCCGACGGCGAACAGACCGAGATGCCAGAGGTCGCCGATGGACGCATCTCTGCCTTCGTCGACATCGCTGCGCCGTGGCTGCGCGACCTCGAGCATGTCGACGCCGATCCGACCGGCGAACGTTGGGAGGCCGCGGCGGTAGCTCGTGTCAGCGTGCGTTACGACGAGACCAAGGCCGACCTCGTGCACGACACCGAGTTCGAGGCGGTGCTCGCACCCCTGCCGCCAGAGGTCGACACAGTGGCCGTCGAGTCGCGACTGGCCAGCGTCGACTACGACGACCGCGACTTGCGTGACGCACCCGACCGCGAACGGATCTTCCGTGCGCCCGCCGCCCCGATCACTACCAAGTCGTACTGGCAACAACTCGAGCGAGCGCTGCGCGACCATCTCACCGCCAGCCTGTCGATCGAGTTGCCGGCCAACGCCGAGCTCAAGCTGTACGGCCGACCGGGAGAGACGTCCGACGAGTTTGTCGCACGCTGCCGGATCGCTGCGTCCGAGCGGGCCGACGCCGAGATCGCCAAGCTGCGTGACCGCTACGAGAAGAAGGCGACGACACTGCGCGATCGGATCGACGCCGCCGAAGATCGGGTCGATGTGCTCGAGGCCGAGGCGTCGAGCAAGCGCAACTCCGAGCTGCTGTCCACCGCGGGGTCTCTGCTCGGCGGCCTGCTCTCGGGTCGGCGTTCGGTCGACCGTCTCCTGGGCGATGCCGGCAAAGCAGCTCGCCGTCGGGGCTCCAGCTCGGCGGGCG
>JBCBSO010000574.1:0-2906 GCA_039819205.1 Actinomycetota bacterium | reverse complement strand
CGAGCGAGGAGAGCATTGGCGACAACGGTTCGACCGACTCGGCCTGCGACACGATGTCGAGCTCGCGGCCTCGCACCAGCAGCACCCGCACGTGACTCATCGGCTCGAGACGGGCGCCGAACTTCGAGCGAGTCTTGCGTACGCCCTTCGCGACGGCGCGTACCTTGCCGTTGTCGGCAGTGAGCAAGACCACGATGCGGTCCGCCTCGCGCAGTTTGTAGGTCCGCAGCACGACGCCCGTGTCGCGATACAGCTCACTCATCGCGTGATGCCTGAACCGCGCTCAATCGTCACCGAGGGATTCATCGCCGAGCGGGTCGATGCCGCCAAATCGACGCTCCCGATGGGCGAAGTCGGCGATCGCGTCGACCAGGTGGCGTGCGCCCAGCGCGTCCCACACCGTGGGAACGAACACCAGCTCGCCGTACGCCAGCTCCCAGACCAACGACGGCGGCAGCCGCGTCGATGGGCCGAGCACCACGATGAGGTCGGGCTCACAATCGGCTGGGGCGTACAGGGCCTCGGCAACCGTCGCTTCGTTGATCGGGTCATCGGCATCGAGGGTCGACATCGCATCGGCGAACCGTTGGCGACCATCTCCGCACGGATCGACGATCACGCGGCACGCCCCGACCTGGCGCTCCCACCGATCGGTACGGCCCTCATCGGTGGGATCGGCGGGCGCCGGGCCCTGCTCGAACGCGCGCACCGTCAGGAACGACGCCTCGGCGCGATCGGCGACCGCGCCGAGCTCGTCGACGCGCTGATCCCACCTCGACTCGCCAAGGTCGTGCCACTCGCCGAGGGTGCCCCCAACAACCATCACGTGGCGCAACAGTTGCCGGGACGACGACCGCGCAGTGGGGCTGGCCGCTGACCGCGCCGATGCCTGGGCGGATGATCTGGCCGCCTGCGCGCGCCGCGACACCGTCGTTACTCCCACGCCCCCATCATTCCACGCTGGGCACCGCGATCCTCGTCTCGTCGGCACCGCGCTGGCTCCCTGCACCACCACTAGCGTGGTCCACCGTGAATCGCCCGCTGCACGTCGCCTGCATCATGGACGGCAACGGCAGATGGGCCGCCCGCCGCGGCTTGCCACGCACCGCCGGGCACACCGAAGGAGAGGAGAACCTGGCGCGTGTCGTACGTGCTGCGGTCCGCCGCGATATCGGTTGGCTCACCGTGTTTGGCTTCTCGACCGAGAACTGGCGTCGGCCGCGCCCGGAAGTGCGCCACATCCTCGGATTGCACGAGCGGCTGTTTGGACGGGTTGCCGAATTGAACGAGCTCAACGTGCGGGTGCAGTGGATCGGTCGACCCTTCGACAGCCGCGAGGCGCGCACGCCACGCTACGTCCAGCGGGCCATCCGCAAGGCGATCGCCGACACCGCGACGAACACCGGCATGGTGTTGACCGTGGCGTTCGACTACGGGGGACGATCGGAGCTGGTCGCCGCCGTCGAGGCTGCTCGCCACGACGATGGCGAGGTCACCGCCGAGGCGATTGGCCGGCATCTCTACGTGCCCGATCTGCCCCCGGTCGATGTGCTCGTGCGCACCAGCGGCGAGCGACGCGTGTCCAACTTCTTGCTGTGGCAGTCGGCTGGTGCAGCGATCTACTTCACCGAGACGCCGTGGCCGGACTTCGACAGCGACGAGCTCGACGCCGCGTTGGCCCTCGCCCAATGAGCGCCCGATGAGCGCAGCCGCCGAGCGGCTCGCGGAGGTCACCGCCGCGCTCGATGGCGCCGAGGAACGCCCCGGCCAGGTCGAGATGGCCGAGCTCGTCGCCGCGGCGATCGCCGACGAGCACCCGCTGATTGTGCAGGCCGGGACCGGCACCGGCAAGACGCTCGCCTACCTCGTGCCGGCGGCGCTGTCCGGGCGCACGGTCGTTGTATCGACGGCGACCAAGGCACTCCAGGACCAGCTGGCGACCAAAGACCTCCCGTTCCTCGCCGAGCACCTCGATCTCACCTTCGCCGTGCTCAAAGGACGCAGCAACTACCTCTGCTTGCAGCGACTCGACGAGCTCGCTCATCCCGACGACACGCAGTTGGCCCTGGATGGGGAAGGCGGTGAGTTCGGCGCATTGGCGCCCACCGTGCAAGCCGAGATCAACCGACTCGCCGACTGGTCCGGCCAGACACAGACCGGCGATGTCGCCGAACTCGACTGGGCGCCGTCCGACGCTGCGTGGGGCGCAGTGAGTGTCGGCAGCGACGAGTGTCCAGGGGCCGATCGCTGCCCGCTCGGCTCGGGCTGTTTCGCCGAATCGGCCAAGCACCGAGCTGCGGCGGCCGACGTCGTCGTGGTCAACACCTACCTCTATGGACTCGATGTAGCCAGCGAGGGCGCGATCTTGCCGACCCACGACGTCGTCGTGTTCGACGAGGCACACGTGCTCGAAGACGTGATGAGCGACACCGTGGGCCTACAAATCGCGCCCGGCCGGTTCGTCACTCTGGCCGGAACGATCCGCCGGGTGATCGACGACCCGCAGCTCACGGCGTCGATCGCCGACATTGCCGATGCCCTCCGTGACGCCTTGTCGGAGCGGGTCGGCGAACGGCTCGAGTCACCGTTGCCCGACTCGTTGCACACTGCGCTGACCGACGCACGCACCCGACTCGGTGTCGCCCTCGACGGGCTGTCGGCGATCGACACCGACAACGACGAGGTCAAGCAGCGTCGGCTGCGCGCCCAGGTGATGACCGGCCGCGCGATCGAGCAGGTCGACGCAGCGATCGAGGGACGTTCGGGATCGGTGATGTTCGTCGGCGGATCACCGATGAGTCCGCGACTCGAGATCGCCCCGCTCGATGTGGGGCCCGTACTCGACGCCGGTGTGTGGTCGCAGCGCACGGCGATCTTGACGAGCGCGACGATTCCCTCCTCGCTCG
>JBCBSO010000573.1:0-2907 GCA_039819205.1 Actinomycetota bacterium | reverse complement strand
CCTGCAGGTTGGGGATGATGGTGGTGAGGTTGGTGTTGCCGGTGCGTTCACCGAGGCCGTTCAGCGTGCAGGTCAAGCTCGGCTACGAGTGCCTGCCCGACGGGCGCCTCGACCGGCTCACTGCGGTCAGCCACCATGTGGCCGAGACGCTGAATCGAGCGGTCAACCCACAGGCGCCGTATGTCGGGTCGTCGGCGTTTGCCCACAAGGCCGGTCTGCACGTGTCGGCCATCGCCCGCCGCAAGGACGCCTACGAACACATCGACCCCGAAGTGGTCGGCAACGGCACCCGCTTCGTCGTGTCGGAAATGGCGGGCCGGGCGACGATCCAGATCAAGGCTGACGAACTCGGGATCGAGCTCGACGGCGCAGCGGTGAACAACGTGATCGACGAGCTGAAGCGGCTCGAACACGAGGGGTATCACTTCGAGGCGGCCGACGCATCGCTCGAGCTGTTGCTGCGGCGGGCCGCCGGCGGCGTGCCCGAATTCTTCTCGGTCGAGTCGATGCGCGTGATCACCGACGAGTTGCCGAACGGCCAGTTCTCCACCGAAGCGACCGTCAAGGTCTGGGTTGGTGACGGCGACGCTGCCGAGCGGCACGTGTGGGTGGCGGAGGGCAACGGTCCTGTGAACGCCATCGACATCGCCCTCCGGAAGGCGGTCGGCAAAGCGCTGCCGCATATCAACGACATCCACCTCACCGACTACAAGGTGCGCATCCTCGACGGCGGTGGGGCTACCGGTGCCACCACCCGAGTACTGGTGACCGCCAGCGACGGAGAGCGCGACTGGACCACGATCGGGGTCAGTCCGAACATCATCGAGGCGTCGTGGCGGGCGCTCGACGACAGCCTGGTCTACGGCCTGCTCGGCCCCGGTCGCTGATGATCGGGGATCGCCACCGCGCCGAAGGCTCGCCACGACCACCGTCGAGGATGTAGAACAGAGAGCGATGGCAGCTCCCCGGTTCCGGTCGGTTCCGCCGACCGAACACGCCCGCTACTACGAGTCACCCGATCACGTCCCCAACGCGTGGATGCCCGACCGCCCGGGCGAGATCGACGGGTTCCAACCGAGCGGGCCAGCGCTCGGCAGTCAGGGTCCCGACCAGGGCTTTGCGTTAACCATCGCCGAACGCCTTCGCTCGAAGGTGATCACCCAGTCCGGCGAGAATGCCGACGACGCGATCCGCGGCTGCCTTGGAGTGGCGCTGCGTCGAGCCTCGATCTTCTCCCGCGCGCCGGTGGTGCACGACCTGACTATCGCCTTCACCATCTGGGGGTTCTACGACCCCGTGCCGCCCGATGACCTCGTCGCACTGCGCCGCTCGATGTTCGAGGGCCTGCGCCACGTGACGCACCACTACATGGAGGCGCGTGCGGTGGCCGACACGCCACCCGAAGCGACGCTGCGGCTCACCCCGCAACAGGTGGCCGATCGTTATCCCGGCGAGTGGCGCGAACTGCTCGGCCGTTGACGTCGACCATCGCGCCCGCACGACTCCGCCAGCTACGCCGCGCCGACGCGGCGGGCGCGCCAACTCGTGCGGTGGTCATGCACGGCACGAACCCGACGCTGCAGTCATCGCGGCGGGCCTTCGCTCGTGCGGTCCACACGCCGACCGGCCCCGGAACGATGCTGATCGAGTGGACCGGTGGCGGCGACGCCACCGCCACGGCGTGGGGACCTGGCCGCGATTGGCTTCTCGAGGTCGCGCCCAGGTGGCTCGGCTATCACGACGACCCGACAGGGTTCGATCCGTCGATCGACGCACGCGTGCAACGCGCCGCCAAACTGCACGGCGACGTCCGACTCTCGGCCTCGGGGGTGATCTGGCAGGAGATCCTGGCGGTGATCCTCGGACAACGCGTCACGACCCGGGAAGCAGCACGTAGCTTCCGGCGCATCGTCGACGCATGGGGCGAACCGGCACCGGGCCCGCTCGAGCTGCAGCTCCCGCCGACTCCCACCGCCATGGCGGAGCGTTCCTATGTCGATCTCCACCGGATGAACGTCGAACGCCGCCGCGCCGACGCGATTCTGCTGGCCGCGCGGCGAGCCAACCGCCTCGAGGAGGCGGCCACGATGAGCGTCCCCGATGCGCTTCACCGGTTGAGCGCATTGCCCGGTCTCGGGGTGTGGACCGCGACGGCGACGGTCGGTGCGTGCCACGGAGACCCCGACACGATCGTGCTGCGCGACTACGGGTTGCCGACCATGGTCAACTACTTCTTCACCGGCGATCCGACGCGGCTGCCCGCCGACGAAGGCGGCGACGACGCGATGATTGCCCACCTTGAACCGTGGCGCGGGCACCGGCAGCGGGTAGTGCAGCTGATCAAGCGGGCTGGCCCGAAACCACCGCGCCGTGCGCCGCGTGCGTTCAACCCCGACATTCGGCGTCTCTAGTGCCCGACCCAGCGTTTGCCGAGCCGCGACTCGCCGCGATCTACGACGATCTCGACGGCGAGCGCGACGACCTCGACGTGTACGTCGGACTGGTGACCGAGTTCGCCGCACGGTCGGTGATCGACGTCGGATGCGGCACCGGTTCGTTGGCGTCCAGACTCGCCGCGATGGGGATCGATGTCGTCGGCGTCGATCCGGCTGCGGCCTCGCTCGAGGTTGCGCGGCGCAAGCCGTACGCCGACCGGATCCGGTGGATACATGGCGACGCCCGCTCGCTCGGTGATCACTCGGCCGATCTCATCGTGATGACCGGCAATGTCGCCCAGGTGTTCCTCACCGACGACGCCTGGCACACCACGTTGGCTGCCCTGCGCGCCGCATCGTCCGACGACGCCGTTTTGGTGTTCGAGACGCGTGATCCCGCGGCACGTGCGTGGCGGAGATGGACACGCGACGACACACATCGCGTGCTCGACACGGCGCACGGCCGAGTCGA
>JBCBSO010000572.1:0-2914 GCA_039819205.1 Actinomycetota bacterium | reverse complement strand
CCGATGGCGCGGCGGCAGCAGCAATCTCGTTGACAGCGATCGCCGAACAGCGCGGCTTCTACACGGTGTTTCCGTGCGCCAGCGGTCGTCCCGGGTCGTCGAACCTCAACGCTCGGGGCGACGACATCGCCACGCCGAATCTGGTGGTCGCCACGCTCGATCTGACCGGCGCGATGTGTGTATTCACCCAGCGGGCCTCGCATCTGATCATCGACGTCACGGGCTGGTGGGGCCCGGGCGACACCTCGTTCTCGTCGATCGCTCCCGTGCGTGCCGATGACACGCGCCAGAGCCTGGGTGCGCAGCTCCCACCGTTCAATATCCGGTCGATCCCGCTGGGCGGGATCTACGTCCCGTCCGACACGACAGCGGTCTTGGTCAACGCCACCGTCACCGGTGCCGACCAGCGCGGGTTCCTCCAGGTGTACCCGTGCGGCCAAGCCCCTCCCGACACGTCGGCGCTCAACTTCCTTGCCGGAGAATCGCGAGCGGTCGCCGTTGTCGTCGGCATTGGCGGGCCGGGCGGACAGCTGTGTGTTCAGTCGAACCGGTCGGCACACATCATCGTCGACGTGATGGGGTACTACGCGCCGCGCCCCGACTTCGGTCCGGCACCCGACCTGCAGACGCTGGTCGGCGACCGGCTGGTCGACTCCCGCGACGGCACCGGCGGCGTCACCGGAAGGTTCGAGGCGAAAGAGGTGCGCACGCTCACCCCGGTCGCCGGCCATCCGGCCGAAGCCGAAGCCAGTGCCGTGTTGCTCAATGTCGTGGCCACCGAGGGCGACGAGGCCGGACACCTACGCGTGTTCCCCTGCGATCCCGAGGTGCCCGAGGTGTCGAACCTCAACTTCGTCGACGAGTCGTCGGTGAGCAACCTCGTACCGGTGGAGCTCTCCGATGCTGGAACCGTGTGCATCTACGCCCACCGACGGACACATGTGGTCGTCGACCTCGTCGGCGTGATGGCCGCGCCGAACGGAGAGCTCGCCGAGCGGCTGGCCTTCGATGCTCCCGTGTGGCCGCCGTATCGGCCCGACGGTCTCGATTACGGCATCGAATGCACCGACACCACGTCGAGTGTCACGGTCGACGTCGATCCACTGCCCGGCGCCCGCGCCTTCGTCGACGGCGACCCGGTCGACCTCGATGGCGCATCGATCGAGGTGCCGCTGACCATCGACGAGCTGACGACGGTGGTGCTCCGCCGGGGCAACGACATCCGTGACTACGCCTTCCGATGTCTACCGGCGGACTTCCCGCAGCTCGTGGTCGAGCGCGGCGACACGCTGCCGAGCCCCGGCTGGTACCTGACCACGTTCGGACAGGGCAGTTCGCCGTCGGGCGAGTTCGTCGTGATCCTCGACGAGTACGGCGCTCCCGTGTGGCACAAACGCGCCGACGCCGACGTGCTCAACTTCGATCGCCGACCAGACGGATCGCTACGGGTGACCAACCTCGGCCAGTTCTTCGGAGTCCCCTCCGACGGCGTACGCACGCGACTGTTCGACCTGGACGGCAACGCGGTCGCGCCCGGCGTGGTGGAGATCACCGCCGATATCGGCGGCCTGCCGTACCCGGACTGGGAAGACGAGTTGCCGATCGATCATCACGATCATGTCGACCTGCCCGACGGCGGGTCGGCGCTCATCAGTTATCCGTTGCGCGACGCCGGCGTTGATCTCACTGCGTTGAACGGAAGCGTGCCCTGCCCCACTGCCGGTGGAATGCCGCCGTGCTTCTTTGCCGACGAGTGGGTCGTCGATTCGACGATCATCGAGGTCGACGCCGCCGGTGAGATCCAGTGGACGTGGAACACCAACGTCGGCACCGGCATGGACGTGATCCTCGACGACGTGCTCGATGCCGGATTCCCGCAGCGGTTCGGCCGGTATATCGATGATGGTGCGCCGAACGGGGGCGAGCTCGATCTGGTGCACATCAACGCGTTGCAACGTGTGAGCGATGGCGACTACCTCGCCACGGCGCGGCATCTCGACGCCGTGTTCCGCGTCGATCGTGCGACCGGTGCACTCGACTGGTACCTCAGCTCGCCGCCGCCCCTCGGTGGCTCCCCTGCGGCCAATGCGGCGCGCTTGACCATCGTCGGCGACCCGCTCGATGGTCCACTCCGGCCACACGATGCGCGCTACGACGACACCACCGGTGTGCTCACGATGTTCGACAACCGCTCGGGCACCACCGACCCGGCCCGAGTGGTTGCGTACCAGATCGACACCGGCGCAATGACGGCGACGCTGCTGTGGCAATTCGATGAGCCGCAGGGACGTACGAGTCCTGCCCAGGGCGCCGCCCGCGTGGCGGGCGACGGTTCGCTACTCGTTACGTGGGGCAGCCTGCAGCCGGTGTTCGAGGAGTACACGGCAATCGACGGCGGCGGGATGCGCGAACTGCTGCTGCGTATTGCCCAAGTTCCCGGCGGCACCAGCTTCCGCATCATCAAGCACCCGGTCGCGGCCTTCGACCGCGACGAGTTGCGGGCATCAACGGGCGGCGCGCTGCCCACCTGATTGGTCGCTCGGGCCGATCGGGCAAGAAACATCAAGCGCTGCCGCGGCGATACGCGTACGGTGCGCAGTGATGCCGGTTGACAACGTCCGTCTGCGTCGCGTCGTCACCGAGCTGGTGAACGCCCCGGAAGCTCCATCGTTGCGTGAACTCGGGGCACGTCTCGGACGATCGCCGGGTCGCGCGCAGCGCGAGTTGCAGGCCCATCTCGGCGAGAGTCCCAAACAGTTCTCGGTACGCCTCCGCCTCGAGCGTGCCGCCGTGTTGCTCGCATCGACCGATCACCGCGTGATCGACATCGCGGTCGGTCTCGGCTTCGGGAGTCACGAACACTTCACGCGGACCTTCCGCCAGCGATTTGCAACGTCACCAGTGGAGTGGCGGG
>JBCBSO010000571.1:0-2917 GCA_039819205.1 Actinomycetota bacterium | reverse complement strand
CGCCGCGGCGGGTTGCGTCCGCGCCTGGTACTCGGCCGGGACCGAGCCGCCGATCAGACCGAACAGCCGTCGCGCCTCGATCTCGCCGACGTCGTCGACCAGCGCGGCCAAGGCGCGGTCATCCCACGTCGTCGACAGATCGTCAATCGCCGCCCCCAACTCGGCGAGGTCCGGCGCGGCATCGCTGCGAACGGCCATCGACAGTCGAGCCAGGGAGCTGGTGCCCAGCAACGTTTCGACGTCACGGACGTCAGCCTGCTCGTCGACGCCGTAATGCGCGGCCACAAGCGCCGTGACATCTTCGGCCAACGCCGCGGTGAACCGCGCCTGCGGCACGTACACCAAGACGGTGCGCCACGCACCGACCGGCTCGGGCACGTCGAATACGCGCACGATGCGTCGCTCTTGCAGACCGACAATGTCGGCCACCAGGCCGGCGAGGGTGTCCGCTGGCACCTCGAACACGAGGTCGCGCGGCAGTGTCTCCACCACGTGGCGCACTGCCCGACCGGTGTGGCTCTCCACGCTGGCGCCAACGATGTCGAGGATGTGCCGGGCGCGGTCGCCGACTCCGGGGATGGCGAACACGCTCTCGCGATAGGCCCCGCTACCGAGCAGTCCGACGAACCGGTGCTCGATCTCCTCCTCGCCTGCCGCACCGACCGGTCGACGCTCACGCACCGCGATCGACGTCAGGCGAGCCGCCCGGTGGTATCGCGATTCCGCGTCGGTGCGAGCAAACACCACCCGGTCGTCGCTGCTCACGAGCGGCGGATCCAGCACGCCCGGGTCGAGGCCGCCCGCCGCGCTGAACTCGCCGAGTGCGGTGTCGTCGATCAACGCTGCCGGCCGGGGCGCGTCGCCAGTCGACGCGTGCCGATGTGAGCCACCCAGTCGATACGACGCCGACCCGACAAACACGAAGTGTTGCTCAGCGATCCATCCCAGCAGCTCATCGCTGTGGATCAGCGCCGCCATGCGGTCGCGCATCAGCGGGAAGTCGTCGACCATCCGGTGCACCCCGACGATCGCAGCGTGCACGTCATCGCGCACCGCCGCCGCTTCATCGGCAGTGCAATGGTCGAGCTCGATCAGCGTCCACGCCTCGATCGAGCCAAAGCCGGGCCCCACGTCGGTGATGCGGTGTGCAGCGTCACGCTGTACGCCGAGCATCGGATGGACCAAGAAGTGAATTCCAAGGCCGTGCCGGTCGAGAACGATGCGCACGGTGTCGACCAGGAACGGCACGTCGTCGGTGACGAACATCAAGACCGTCCGGTCGGAGTCCCAGCCGTCACGGGCGAAGCGCGGGTTGACCACCTGCACCAGGGTCTCGTCGACCGGCCGTTCGAATCCAAAGTGGTAATGGGCGACGGCGCGGGCGTACGCGTCGTCGAGCGCCTGCTCGTCGTCGCCGGTTCCCTGCTGGTAGTAGCGGTCGAGAAACGTGGCCAACAGCGGGTCGTCGGGCCGACGTTCGCGGGCGAGATCGTGAACCCTCGTTCCGAGGGCGGTGTTTTGCATCGGCCCAACCTCCGCTTCGTCGGCCCCATTGCCGGCGCCGCCACGGTACTCGGCGCTACGCGGTCGTGCCGACGGTCGATCACGGGTACGGTCGCTGCAAGATACGGTCGATGGTGTGAACATCCCGATGCGCCGGCCGGAACTGCACGGTGGTCATCGCGCCGTGTCCGGTGGCCTCGCTCGTGCCGCCGTCTTCGGCGTCAACGACGGACTGGTGTCGAACGTGTCGTTGATCCTCGGATTCGCTGGCTCGGGGGCCGACAGCTCGGTCGTCCGCCTCGCCGGCCTCGCCGGAGCAGTTGCGGGCGCGATTTCGATGGCGGCGGGCGAGTGGATCAGCGTGTCGGCTCAAAACGAGCTCGTCGAACGCGAGGTGGCCGTCGAGCGCCGCGAGTTGGCCCACAACACCGAGGCCGAGACCGAAGAGTTGGCTGCGATCTATCAAGAACACGGCATGTCGCCCGACGTGGCCGCAGCAGCCGCCCGCGACGTGATGGACGACACCGAACGGGCCCTTGCCGTTCATGCCCGCGAGGAGATGGGCATCGACCCGACCGATCTCCCCTCGCCGCTCGCTGCTGCGCTGGTGTCGATCGTCTGTTTCAGCTTCGGCGCCCTCTTGCCCGTGATTCCGTGGTTTGCCGGGGGAACCGGCACGGCGCCGGCCGTGATCTCCGTGACGATCGGAGTGGTCGCTGCGGCGATCGTCGGGGCAGCACTCGGACGACTGGCCGAGCGCTCGATCGCCCGCTCGGTGCTCCGTCAGGTGGTCATCGTGCTCGTCGCGTGCGCGATCACGTACGCGATCGGCGAACTCGTTGGGATCAACGTGTCGTAGATCGGCCGGTCCTGCTATCACGTGACGTGATGGAACAGCGCAACGTGCTCGGTACCGAACTTCTCTCGTGTTCGCAGGATCCGCTCACCGGCTACTACCGCACCGGTTGTTGCGAGAACCACGGCGACGACCCGGGCATGCACACCGTGTGTTGTCGGGTGACCGCCGAATTCCTCGAGTTCTCGCGGGCGACGGGAAACGACCTCTCGACCCCGATGCCCCAGTACGGCTTCCCCGGACTGCGAGCCGGCGACCAATGGTGCGTGTGCGCCAGTCGCTGGAAGGAGGCCTTCGACGCCGGTCAGGCCTGCGGCGTGGTCCTCGAGTCGACGCACATGTCAACCCTGGAGTACGTCGATCTCGCCGATCTGCAAGCCCACGCCATCACCGCGTAGGAGGCCGGCGACGTCGGCAGGTGGGCGAGAACGTCACCGCCACACGGCGGTGACGTCAACGACTACGTCGGCCGCTCGATGGCTGTACACGCACACGTGGTCGTCGATGGCGCCGACGGTGACGCCGTTGGCCACGGCGTTCACCCCAGCCGGGTAGTTC
>JBCBSO010000570.1:0-2921 GCA_039819205.1 Actinomycetota bacterium | reverse complement strand
ACGACGTGGCCGCACAACTCGAACGCGAGGGCGTGGCCAGCTTCGAGAAGGCGTTCGACGAGCTGATCGCTGCGCTCGAAACCAAGGCCGCCGAACTCAAAGCCTGACGCCGACACCGCGGTGTGACAGCAGGGGTCAGACCCCTCGTGTCACACTCAGCTGAATGCGTTGACGCCGGTCAGCTCTGCCGACAGCGCCCACAGCCGAATCGCCTCGTCCGGATCGATGGCGTGGTCGTCGACGCCCATGAATCGAGCGAACGGGTTGTCGGCGTCGGTCGTGGCGGCGATGTCGCAGTCTTCGCAGTACACCCCGCCCATGCCGTCGAGCTGTGGTGAGGTGGCCGCCCAGATCGTGGTCGACGCACCTTCCTCTGGGCTCTTGAACCGCTCGTTGACGTTGCCCTCTTCGTCCATCCACCCGGAGGCGATCATTTCCTCGCGCGGGAGGTGGCGCTGCAGCGGCGTCATGATGCCCCCAGGGTGGACGGCGAAGGTGCGCACGCCCGACTCGCGGCCGAGCCGATCGAGCTCGATGGCAAAGAGCGCGTTGGCCGTCTTCGCTTGCCCATAGGCCTGCCACTTCTCGTAGTCCGACTCGAAGTGCACGTCGTCCCAGCGGATCGGGGAGATCTTGTGACCGGTCGACGACAGCGCAACGATGCGGCCGCCGCGCCCAGGGCCGTCGCCGTCGGCGGCGATGAGCTCCCAGATCTGATTGAGCAACGCATAGTGACCCAGGTGATTGGTAGCGAACTGCGCCTCCCATCCCGGACCGACTCGAGTCTCCGGGCAGGCCATGATCGCCGCGTTGTTGATGATCAGATCGAAGGGCTCGCCTGCGTCGACGATACGTCGAGCGAACGCGGCCACGCTGTCGAGGTCGCCGAGGTCGAGCTCGTCCACGGTGACCGTCCCGGGCAACTCATCGAGCTCGGCGAGTACCTCACGAGCATGATCGGGGCGACGCGCCGGCACGAGGACATCAGCACCGGCTGCCGCCAGCGCCTTGGTGGTCTCGAATCCGAGACCGCTGTACCCACCGGTGACCAGGGCACGAACCCCCGAGAGGTCGCGCTCGCCGATCACCTCGCTCGCAGTGGAGTTCCTTCCAAAGCCGGAGTCGATCGGTGCTTGTTCGGTCATCGCGCCGACTGTACGCGTCGGCGCCATCACACCGGCTGTTGGGGCTCAGCCGGTCGGAGGCTCCACGCGGATGCGTACCCCGTGGTACCCCTCGGCACCGTCGGGTGCCACGGGCGCCGGCCCCTCGGGTTGCGGTACACCGTCGCCGTCGATCGCTCGGGTGCGCACGATGTAGTCGCCCGGCGTGACGTCGGTGGTGTCCCAGCGATACACCCACTGGCGCCACGTGTCGTCGGATGGCACCGCGCCGAGCTCGGCCTCGAGCCAGTCGCCGTCGTCGATACGCACCTGCACGGCGCTGATTCCCCGGTGCACCGCCCACGCCAGCCCGCCGATGGCGATCTGACCGGTCGATGTGCCACGGCCGCGCGGAGTGTCGATGCGCGACATCGTCTTGACCGGCCCCTCTTTCGACCAGCCACGAGGAACCCAGTAGGCGTCGTAGTCCTCCCAGCGGACCATCTCGATCTCGGTGACCCACTTCGTCGCCGATACATAGCCGTACAGACCAGGCACCACGAGCCGCACCGGGTAGCCATGACGGGCGGGCAAGGGTTCGCCGTTCATCGCCACGGCGAGCATTGCGTCACGCCCGTCCATGATCACCTCGGTCGGCGAGCCGCAGGTCCAGCCATCGATCGACCGACTCACCGTTTGCGTCGCGTCGGGGTGCACGCCGGCCTCATTGAGCACGTCGGCCATCCGCACGCCTTGCCACAACGCATTGCCCACAAGGCCGCCGCCGACCTCGTTCGACACACACGACAGCGTGATGTAGCGCTCGATCTGCGGACGAGCGAGCAGATCGTCGAAGGTCAACTCCAGCTCGTTGTCGACCATGCCACCGATGCGCAGCGACCACGAATCCTTCGACACCTGCGGAACCACGAGCGCCGTGTCGATGCGGTAGAAGTCGTCGGTCGGGGTGACGAACGGCTCGATGCCGGGTACTCCGAGGTTGGCGTCGGCGGGGAGCGGCGGGGCAACCGAGTCGGCGGCCGGGAGCGCCACCGATGCCCGCTCGGCGCCCACCTCGAACCGCTGCTGCATCAGACGACCGACACCACCGGTGATGACCGCCGCCGAACCGATACCCACAGCGCCGGTCATGAAGCGGCGACGATCGACGGCCATCATCGGCTGGGCCCCAGTCGGATCGCTCTGTTCGTCTGCGGGTACCGGCTTGGGGCCGAGCCACCACAACACCCCGATCGACACTGCGGTGCCGATGATCGTCGGGAACAGCTTGACCAGCGTCGGATCGGGACGGGTCAGCACGGCAAACGCACCGACCACACCGATCGCGCTCGTCAATGCATATGCCGCCGACCGGGCCCCGCGCATGGCGAGGAGCCCGACGACGACGCCGAGCCCGAGGATCACGATGAGCGCTCCGGCGACGAGCACTGCCTTGTCGTTGGTGCCGAACGTGTCGATTGCCCAGTCTTTGAGCCAGGCCGGCACGCGATCGATGAACACCTGTCCGACCGGCACCACCGGTGACGCGGTGTTCTGGAACAAGCCGACGACCAGCTCGGCAGTCGCCAGTCCAGCGCCGGTCGCTACCAGCCCAAGGGCAGCACCCTGCCACTTCGAGCCGTACCATCGGGAGGACATGTCTGAAGATGTATCTGATTCGGACCGCTCCCGAGCGGAATCCATCGTCGCCGACGTCGGTGTTTCGGGGAATGTTCGACTTGCGGAAGAACTCGTTTCCGAAGCGCTCGGCCTCATCGGCGACGAGCCTGACACGCTCGATCTGAAGATCGCCACGGC
>JBCBSO010000569.1:0-2923 GCA_039819205.1 Actinomycetota bacterium | reverse complement strand
CCGCCGTCGGCACCCGAACTTCGTCTGACGCCGGCCGACCTCGGCGAGCAGGCCGCGGCGGTCCTGGCGGCGATCACGGGGTAGTTCGGTCAGCTCGGACGCGGCGCCGCAACATCGGTCGCTGCCCGTTCTCGGCGTGGACCGTTGCGCCTTCCGCAACGACAGACGCCAAGAAGCGACGGCCGCGAGCAGAATCAGTGTCGCAGGTGCCTGCGTACGGAATCTCGGCGCCGGTGGTTGCGGACTCCGCCACTGTCGGCGACGAGAAGCGACACCCGGTGAGCTGCGCCCGTAATCCCCGGTGTTCAGTGCGGCGACGGGTGCTACGTTCGCCCGCGCTGACACCTCGGAGGTACGTCATGCGAGTCACCACAACAGCCTGAGTCCCGCCCCGCTTGCGGAGATCCCAGCGGAGGCACCGCCGCGTGCTTCGGCGCGCCCTGGCTGTGAGGAACGACGCTCGTGTACCCCGAACTGGCACGCAGGTTTCTGCGTTGGACGCTGCTCCGTGATGCCCTGGCCCGTGGATGGTGGCTGGTCACTGCGCTGTATTTGGTGCTCGTCGCTGAGCTCACCGCGCCGCAACTCATCTTGATCGGTGTGTTCCAAGGGATCACCGTGCTCGTGGCCGAGGTGCCGGCCGGTGTGCTCGCCGATGCGGTCAGTCGACGTCTCACGCTGGTGGTGGCCCACATCGTGATGGGCATCGGGATGACGACCGTCGCGTTCACCCAATCGTTCACATTGCTCGTGGTGGCCAACTCGTTGTGGGGACTCGGCTGGGCGCTCACCAGTGGCGCCGACGTCGCCTGGATCACCGATGAGTTACAACGCCCCGATCTCATCGACGCGGTGCTGTCGGCACAAGGTCGTGCTCGGCTGTACGGCGCAGTCACCGGAATCATCGTGTTTGGTGTGCTGGGGTCGGTGACGACGGTGGCGTTCGCCGCAGCCGTTGGCGGGATCTCCATGGTGGCCCTCGGTCTTGCAACGGTGCGTCGATGGCCGGAGACCGGTTTCACACCGGTGGCCAGCGGCGAGCGGATCGCGATGTCGTGGCTGATCCTGCGGAATGGAGTCCACCTCGCCGTACGCGACCGCGTGATCATCGCCGTGCTCGTTGCGACCTTTCTGGTCAACGGTGCAGCCGAGGGATTCGGACGCCTGTACGAGTTGCGTCTGATCGACCTCGGCGTGCCAGACGAACCGGATCCGGTCCTGTGGTTCGCTGCCATCGCCGTGGTTGCTGCCGTCTTCGGGGCGATCGCGCTGCGCATCGTTGAGGCACGCATCGACGGTCGCGGTGTGGTCCGCCGTCTGTACGTCGCAGCATGCGCGGTCGGCACGGTCGGTCTCATCCTGTTTGCGTTCGCCCCCAGCGCCGCTCTGGCGGTGGTCGGCGCGCTCTTGGTGTCGGGGCTCAGCTTCCCGATCATCCGGGTCCTCGGGACGATCGCGGTCAACCGCCGCACCGCGAGCCAGACGCGAGCGACCGTGCATTCGCAGCTGTCGCAGGCCGAGAACCTTGGCGAGGTGGTCCTCGGCGTGGTCATCGCATCGGTCGCCACCGGATCGCCGGTGACGGTGCTGGTGGTGTCGGCGAGCCTCGTGGCGTCAGCCGGGTTGATCGCCGGCAGCCGACTCGGTCACGACTGAACCCGATGGGCGCCTATCGATGGAGGTACCGCTTGTAGCCCTTGTGCGAGGGGACGAAGTCGTGTGCTTCGTAGAACTGATGCGCTTGTGGCCGGTCGACGTTGCTCGTGAGCTGCACGCGGTAACAGCCGAGTTCGCACGACCGTTTCACGGCGTGGTCGAGCAACCGGCCACCGATGCCTTGCCCGCGCATGTCGGAGGCCACATGCATGCTCTCGATCTCGGCGCAGAGCCCGCCGCGGTGCTGGAGGTGACGGAACGTGATCAGCTGCAACATCGCCACGAGACGCCCGCCAAGGTCGGCGACCATGAGGTAGTTGCCGTCGGTGCGTTCGATCTCGCGGATTGCGTCGACGAAGTTCGCCATCGCTGCCGGGAGATGAATCGGGCTGTCGTCGTCCTCGACGAGGCGGCCACCCGACAACAGCGCCAACAGTCCATCGACGTCGGTCGGTAGCGCATCTCGCAGGTACAACTGCATGGCCCTACAGCATGATGCCTGGGCCGACGCAAACGTGGGATCATTCGCCAATGGCCGAGTCGACGACCACAGCCGTGAAGTGGAAGCGCGCGTTGGTAACCGGCGCATCGTCGGGCATTGGCGACGCGTTTGCCCGGCAGCTCGCCGCAGCCGGGACCGATCTCGTCGTCGTCGCCCGCGACGAGCAACGGCTGCGTGCCCTCGCCGACGATGTCGACGTGCAATGCGAAGTGTTGCCCGCCGACCTTGGCGATGCGCAACAGCTGATCCGCGTTGCCGATCGGATCAGCGCCGACGACGACCCGATCGATCTGGTGATCAACAACGCCGGCTTTGGCAACGTCGGCCCGCTGACCGAGCTCGATCCCGACGACGAGGCGGCCGTGGTCGCGGTCAACGTCACCGCCCTGCTGCGGCTGTCGCAGACCGGCGCAGCCGCGCTCGCTGGCCGTGCCACCGCCGATGCGCCCGGAGGAATTCTCAACGTGTCGTCGATGGCCGCGTTCATGGCCACCCCGCAAACGGCGACGTACAACGCGACCAAAGCGTTCGTCAACAGCTTCACCGAGGCGTTACACCTCGAGGTGCGCAACGATCATGTGCATGTCACGGTGTTGTGCCCAGGCTTCACCCGCACCGAGTTCCAGGACCGCGCTGAGTACGACGCGTCGGCGATTCCCGACTGGCTCTGGCAGACGGCCGACGAGGTCGCCGCGATCGGACTGGAACTCGGTGCGGGTGAAGCCTGGGCACAACACCGTGACATGCACATGATCGTTGCGCACC
>JBCBSO010000568.1:0-2926 GCA_039819205.1 Actinomycetota bacterium | reverse complement strand
CGGGATGGCTTACAATGTCCGACCTCTTGCGGCCGGCCCCTTTCCAAAAGAGCGAGCGAAACAGATGGAACACCCGATCTCTGTGTTGAACGGCGAATTCGGCGTCTCGATCGACCAGGTCACGCGCCGCGACCTGGCCGACAGCACCGCCCCCGGTACGGCCCTACTCGCCCAGCACTTCGACCCGGCTGGTTTCATGACCGACGCCGAGTGGCGAAACGCCACGCAGGCCTACCAAGCCGAACTACTCCGGCGCCAGATCGAAGTGCTCCGTCGCCTGAAGTATCGACCGACGGGCGGATTCACATTCACCTCTCTGCACGACACCACCGCCATCGGGTTCGGGGTGATCGACGTCGAGGGCAATCACAAGGCCGCCTACGACGCTGTGCGCACCGCGTGTGCCCCGGTGATCGTCGTTGCCGAGCCGCTGCCGACCGCTCCCGCGCGCGGCCGCCGACTGGCGCTCGACGTGCACACGGTGAACGACACACGCGCTCCGGTCGAGGATGCGACCGTCGAGGCGGTGCTCACCTGGCCACACGGAACACGCCGATGGCGGTTCGGCGGCGAGATCCCCGCCGACGACGTCGTACTGGTGGGGCGCGTGCAGTTCGAAGTGCCCCCGCTGGCCTACGGCGACGAACTCTCGTTGACGCTCACGTTGACCACGCCAACGGTCGCCCTGGCGCCGATCGCGACCAACCGCTACGCGACCCGCGCGCGCAGCTGATCAGCGCGCCAGCTTCTTGCGGTTCTTGAACTTCGACGTGAGGTAGTCAGAGTTCATCAACGCGATGTTGTCGATCGAGATTTCCTTCGGACACGCCGATTCGCACTCACCGTGATTGGTGCACGATCCGAAGTGGTCGTCCATCATCTCGACCATCGCCTCGGTGCGCTTGTACTTCTCGGCCTGACCCTGCGGAAGGAGGTTGAGGTGCGCCAGCTTCGCTGACGTGAACAGGCTCGCCGCACCGTTCGGGCACGCCGCGACACACGCGCCACACCCGATACACGCCGCTGCGTCCATCGAGGCATCGGCGACAGGCTTGGGAATCGGAATGAGGTTGGCATCGGGTGCGCCGCCGGTGGGCGACGTGATGAATCCGCCAGCCTCGACGATGCGATCGAACGCGGCACGATCGACCATGAGGTCCTTGACGATCGGGAACCCGTCGGCCCGCCACGGCTCGAGCACGATCTCATCGCCCGAGGAGAACACGCGCATGTGCACCTGGCACGTGGCGGCGCCCTTCACCGGACCGTGTGCTCGCCCGTCGATCATCAACGAACACGTGCCACAGATGCCCTCGCGGCAGTCGTGATCGAACACGATCGCCTCGCGACCCTCTTCCACGAGTCGTTCGTTGACCAGGTCGAGCATCTCGAGCAACGACGCTTCGTCGGAGATCTCCGGTACCTGGTGGGTCTCGAACCGCCCCTGGCCGTCCGGACCTTCCTGACGCCAAACCTTCAGGGTGATGTTGGTGAGGACGCTCACTTGTAACTCCGTGTCTGGAACTTCACTTCTTCGTAATTGAGCGGCTCGCGGTGCTCGACCGGCGCTTCAGCGTCGCCCGACCATTCCCACGCGGTGACGTGGGCAAAGTCTTCGTCGTTACGCAGCGCCTCGCCCTCCTCGGTCTGGTGCTCGGAGCGGAAGTGCCCGCCGCAGCTCTCCTCGCGAACGAGCGCGTCCTTGCACATCAAAAGTCCCAGCTCGAAGAAGTCGTCGACTCGGCCGGCCTTCTCCAGTGTCTGGTTGACGCTGGTATCGCCTCCGGTGACCTTGAGGTCCTTCTTGAACTCGGCGTGCAGCGCGGGGATCTCACTGAGCGCCTTGTCGAGGCCGGCTTCGTTGCGGTCCATGCCGCAGTAGTCCCAGATGATCTTGCCGAGCTCACGATGGAAGTAGTCGGGGCCACGCGTTCCGCCGATCGACATGTACTCCTTGAACCGGTCGCGGTTCTCCGACTCGATTTTGGTGAACTCTTCGTGCGTCTCGTCGGGAATCGGCTTGTTGAGCCACTCGGCGAGGTAGTTCGAGATCGTGTACGGCAGCACGAAGTAGCCGTCGGAGAGGCCCTGCATCAGCGCCGAGGCGCCGAGGCGGTTGGCGCCATGGTCGGAGAAGTTGGCCTCGCCGGCCGCGTACAAGCCGGGCACGGTGGTCATCAGCTCGTAGTCGACCCAGATTCCGCCCATGGTGTAGTGGCTGGCCGGGTAGATACGCATCGGCTCCTGATATGGGTTCTCGCCGGTGATCCGCTCGTACATGTCGAACAGGTTCCCGTAGCGCTCGCGAATCGTGTCTTCGCCGAGCCGCCCGATGGCATCGGAGAAATCGAGGTACACGCCGTTCTTCAGCGGCCCGACGCCCTGGCCGTTGTCGACCATGCGCTTCGCCGCGCGCGACGACACGTCGCGTGGTGCGAGGTTGCCGAAGCTCGGATAGATGCGCTCGAGGTAGTAGTCACGGTCGTCGTCGGGAATGTCGGCAGCGGCGCGCGTCTCGTCGGCGTTCTGCGGCACCCAGATGCGCCCGTCGTTGCGCAACGACTCCGACATCAGCGTGAGCTTCGATTGGAAGTCGTCGGCCTGCGGGATGCAGGTGGGGTGAATCTGGGTGTAGCACGGGTTGGCGAACGCCGCGCCGCGACGGTGAGCGCGCCAGGCAGCGGTGACGTTGCAGGCCATTGCGTTGGTCGACAAGAAGAAGGCGTTGCCGTACCCGCCGGTCGCCAGCACGACGGCGTGCGCGGCGTGCGAGGAGAACTCGCCCGTCATCAGGTCGCGGCACACGATGCCGGCACAGCGGCCATCGATGTTGACGATGTCGACCATCTCCATGCGGTTCCACAACTTCACGTTGCCCAGCCCGATCTGACGGGCCAGCTGCTGATACGCACCGAGCAATAGCTGT
>JBCBSO010000567.1:0-2934 GCA_039819205.1 Actinomycetota bacterium | reverse complement strand
CCTTATCCCAGGCCATCGGCAGCTCTTGATCGCGGCGTAGGTCGTAGTCGATGCCGCTGGCCCGCAAGTTGGCGCCGGACAGGCCGTAGCTCTTGGCGATGTCGGCGGGGATGATGCCAATGCCGCGCATCCGGCTCTGGAAGATCTCGTTGCCGAACAGCAGGTCTTCGATCGTGTCGCAGAACTGCTGCAGCTTGATCATCACCTGGCGGGTCTCGTCGATCCAGCCCTTGGGCAGGTCGTCTTTGAGACCGCCGATGCGGTCGAAGTTCGGGTGGAAGCGGCCGCCCGTTGCGCCCTCGATGAGGTTGAGCACGTACTCGCGGTCGCGGAAGGCGAGGAACACCGGGGTGATCGCGCCCATCTGCACACCAAGGTCACCGAGGAACAGCGACACGTTGGCGATGCGCGACAGCTCGAACAAGATGGTGCGGATCACCTGGGCGCGCGGCGGCGCCTCGATCTCCATCAGCTTTTCGGCGGCGAGGATGAACGGCACCTCGTTGGCGAAGCTGCCGAGCCAGTCGATGCGGTTGATCAGGGTGGTCACCTGCGGGAAGGTGCGCACCTCGGTGAGCTTCTCGTAGCCGCGGTGCATGTACCCCGCCGACGGCTCGGCCCAGACCACCTGCTCGCCGTCGAGGCGACAGATAATGCGCAACGTGCCGTGCGTGGCCGGATGCTGGGGACCGATGTTGAGGGTCATGCCCTCGGTCTCCAGCTCCACGTTGAGCCGCGCATCGGCCGCCTGCGACGCGATGTAACTCAACTGCTGACGATCGCTGAGCACGGTCACGACGACGCCCTCGATTCGCTCGTCCTTACTTCGATTGCTCGAACGGCACGGTTGGACGGACGAGCGGCCAGCCTCGTCGCTAGCGCTTCCCTCGGCGGCGCGATCACGCGTCCGCTTCTTTCTGCTCGTCGGCCGCGTTCTCTTCTTTCGGTTCTTCGTCGAACTCGGGCATTGGTTCGACGTCGACGATGCCGGGCCACGGCTTGACCATGCGGGCCAACAGCGGGAAGTCCTTGCGCAGGGGATGGCCCTCGAAGTCGGTGGGCAGATACATGTTGCGCAGGTCGGGATGCCCGAGGAAGCCGATCCCGAACATCTCGTGACACTCCCGCTCGTGCCAGTTCGCGCCGGCGAACGACTCGGTCCACGTTTCCACCAGCGGCTCGTCGTCGGGTACGTCGGCCTTGATCGTCACGCCGACATGTCGTTCCACGTCGGTGAGCCGAGCGAACACCTGCAGCCGGGTGTCGCCGCCGGTCACACCCTGGACGATCTCGGTATCGGGCTCCTTCGGCTCGGCGTCTGGGTCGTCCTCACCGGTGCCGTACGGCGACGGCATCCAGTCGATGGCCGACAGAAAGCAGAAGTGGTCAAAGCCAGCAGCCTTCAGCGCGGCGCCCGTTTCTTTCCACCCATCGGTCGTGACGCGCACCCACAGGTCGTCATTGGGGCTGATGTGGCTGTCGATCAGCACATCGCCGACGCGCTCGCGCAAGTCGTCGACGATTCCTTCGCGCAGTCCGTCGCCGGGCAGTGCAAGCGTGTCGGCGTCGGAATCCTCGGTGACCTGATCGTCACTCAATGGGGCCACCGCCCACCACGATCGGCTCTCGTGGCGGCACCGTGCTCGGAATCGGGTCGCCCGACACGCCGTGCGTGCGGTACCCGCCGTCGTCAACCTCGAACTGGCGACGGTTGTTGCGGTACTCGTCACCGCGCCACTTGGCGGCCATGTCCTCGTTTTTGATGCGCTGCTGCAGCAACACGACGCCCTCGAGCAACGCCTCGGGACGCGGCGGGCAGCCCGGCACGTACACATCGATCGGGATGATCTGGTCGACACCCTTGGTGACCGAGTAGCTGTCCCAATACGGGCCGCCGCAGTTGGCGCACGAGCCCATCGAAATCGAGTACTTCGGCTCGGGCATCTGTTCCCACAGACGCTTGATAGCCGGCGACATCTTGTCGGTGACCGTGCCCGAAATGCACACGAAGTCGGCTTGGCGAGGACTGGCCGGAAGGGGGATCACGCCGAGGCGCATCACGTCGTAGCGCGGCGAGCCAAACGCTGCGCCCATCTCGATTGCGCAGCACGCCAGACCCCACTGGTACACCCACAACGAGTACGACCGACTCATGTTGAACAACTTGGTGAGCGGCGCCGGCATGCGGCCGCGGTCGACTAGACCCATCGCAACAAACCTCGCTTCCAGGCGTACACCAATCCATCGAGCAGTAGCACGATGAAGATCACCATCACCACGAGCCCGAACGTGCCGTACCGCTCGATGTTCGCCGCCCACGGAAAGAGGAACACGGCCTCGACGTCGAAGATGACGAACAGCAGGGCGAACACGTAGTAACGGATCTGACTCTGCGACCAGCCGATCCCCACCGGGTCGACGCCGGATTCGTAGGCGATCGACTTCTCGAAGCTCGGGCTCGACGGTCGCACGAGCGCGGCGGCGCCGAGCAGGATCGCACCGATCGCCAGCGCGGCCGCGCCGAACCAGATGACGGTCAAATAGTCGCGGAGAAACTCCGACATCGCAGAGGCGAAGCTATCAGGGCTCGTGAATTGCTTCCCAAACCGATCGCGACGCTGATTTGGGCCGGCGAGCGGCCCAAATCACGTCAACGCAGTGCGGTCAGGCAGCCTCGTTGTTCGACCCGACGACCAGCCAGATCGCCCCGGCGAGCAATGCGCCGATCAGCGGGAACACGATGAACGCCCACACCTGGCCCAGCGCCCAGTCGCCCTGGAACACCGCCGTGGCGATCGATCGTGCGGGGTTGACCGACGTGTTCGACACCGGGATCGAGATGAGGTGGACCAGCGTGAGTCCGAGGCCGGCGGCGATTGGCCCGAAACCGTTGGGCACGCCGCTCGCGTCCGTGGTGCCGAGCACGATCAGCAC
>JBCBSO010000566.1:0-2937 GCA_039819205.1 Actinomycetota bacterium | reverse complement strand
CGGCGACGGCGGCGATCGCCCCCGCCGACGCACCGCCGATGTTGTACAGCCGATGGTCACGCGCCAGTTCCACGATGGCCGGGGGGTACACGACTCCGCTGGTGATCCCTCCCTTCATCACCAGGTCGCAGGCGAACGGTGGGGACTCGGCGGTCGTAGTCGAGCTGGTCATCGTGGGCCTCCCCGTTTGTCGTCTCCCCCATGTTCCCACGGCGTGCACACCGGTTGAACCGGTTCTGTTCGCGGAATCCGGCGCCAGGCGCCGGGAATCCCCGGGATTTCAGGCCCAGGATGTCAGGACGGCGTGAGTGCGTTGGCGAGATCGGCGCGGTCGCTGATGCCGAGCTTGGTGTACACGTTCTGCAGATGGTTGTCGACGGTGCGCACCGACACCGTGAGTGTTTCGGCGATCTGCTTGCTGCGCATCCCGTTGGCCGCGAGCAGTGCGATCTCGCGTTCGCGCTTGGTCAACGGGGTCGGCTCGTCGCCCGTCATCAACACCGGGTTCATCGACCCCTCGCAGGCCTCGGCGAGCGTGCGCGAGCGAGCGGTGAGCCCGGTTGCCCGCCGTACCTCCCCAGCGGCTCGCGCATGGATCGCCGCTCCGGCGAGGGTTTCGGCCGCGGCGAAGATCGCTCCGTAACCCTCATAGTCCGCGGCGACCGCCTCGAGCGCGTCGACGTCGCCCGCCACCATTGCGGCGGCGTGCGCCGCCGGCACTGCGATCGACACCGCGTCACTCTCGGCAGCGAGCGCAGCGAGACGCTCCCCAGCGAGTTGCGGTTCACCGAGGGAGATCAGCTCGTGGAGTGCATGCGCTTCGTTGATCGCGTGTCCGGCGGCTCGCCAGCGGGCCGCATGGGCGAGCAGCTCTTCGGCAGCGCCGGTCACGTCCCCGCGGTTCACTCGCAGGAGCGCGGCGGCGCGCTGTATGTCGATGTCGGCCAGCCTGGCCAGACCATCGAGGTCGGTCGCTTCGGTCAACGCGTCGTGGCCGCCATCGTTGTCACCAGTGCGCGCCAGCGCGAGCGCCAAGCCGCCCAAGCACCATCGGAGCGGATCGCGGTACAGCGCCGACCGAGCGTTCGCGGCGCCCTCGCGGAACCATCGGGCAGCGGTGGCTGGCCGACCTTGGGCCAGCGCCGTGCGGCCGTTCGTGTAGCACACGATCACGATGGCCAAGGGTTGCCACGAGCGACGCACGGCGTCGTACATCGCTGCACCCAGCTCTTCCGCGTCGGCCAGTAGGCCACCGTTCGACTGCACGCTCAACGTGGTGAGTACGTGGTTGCCCGACGCACCGAGGCCGACCTGCTCGCCGAGCTCGGTGTGTTCGGCAAAGCCGCGCGCGGCCATCTCCAATGCATCGGCAACTCGCCCCTTCTGACCGAGCGCGGGAGCGGTCACGAATGCGACCTCAACACGCGCCCGCTGGTCGTGGCGTTGCCGCAGACCATCCAGCCGCGCCAACGCAGCGTCGGGTTGCCCGTTGAACATGCACTGACTGGCGACCAGTCCTTCGAGGTCGTCGGCCCAATCGTTGTTCGGGTACCGCTCACGGAAATCGTCGACGAGCGCGTTGCACTGCTCCCAGTCGGCAAGACCCCAGTACACCGTCGACAGCTGATTGATGATTACGAGCGCTTCCTCGTCGGGACCCGTCGCGATCTGTGCCGCGCGTTCGAGCCAGCTGGCGCTCGCCGCGAAGTCGCCGAGTTGGTAGGCCATCTCGCCAGCGAGCACGGTCGCCTCGAAGTGCTCGTCGTCGGCCACGATCGCCTCGGCGAAGCGCAAGCCCAACGCGTAGTTGTCGGCGAACCGCGCGAACTTGGTGGCCGCGGCGAACAGCCCACGGTCGACGGTGCCCGACTCGAGCACCCACAGCGCATGCTGCATCATCCCGATGTCGTCATCGGTGTTCGGGTCCGAGTGATCGGCGAGTATCGAGTACAGACGTCGCCGCCGAGTGACGGCAATCCCGGACCGCACGACCTCGCCGACCAACGGGTGGCGGATCTCGACTCGACGGTCGTGCACCGAGATGAGCTCGGCCATCTCGAGCGCCTCGAGGGTGGCCGGCCCGACGATGCGTTCCGCACGCCCGAGATCGAGCGGCTCGGAGAGTGCCAGCAGTTCGAGGTGCTCGCGGGTGTCGCCGTCGAGTTGATCGAATCTCGCCCGCACCAGATCGGACACTCGTCCCGCGCGGATCGCCGGTCGCCAGTCGTCGACAAGACGCCACATGCCATCAGACGACTCGAGCGCCCCGTCTCGGCGCGCGCTGGCGATGAGTTCTTCGAGGTAGAGCGGATTGCCCAACCCGAGCGAGAACAGTCGGTGGGAGGTCCCACCGGCGAGTGGCATGCCGAGCAGTTCCGCGGCGAGGGCTCCGCTCTGCTCCTCGTCGAGTGGATCGAGGTCGATGCGCAGCGCCGCACCACTGGTGCCGAGCGAGCGGATCGGTTCGGGTGCCGCGTCGTCAGTGCGCACGGTGAGAATCGTCGTTACGGGGCCGTCGACAGCAAGCTGTGACACGACGATCGCAGACGTCGCATCCAGGTGCTGTGCATCGTCGATGATCAGCACACGCCGCACCCCGTCGCGCTCTGCCTGCTCGTCCTCCTTGGACAGGCTGCCGATCGCGTGTTGCAGCATCACCAGTGTGCCGGCGCCTGCGGCAGCGTTCTCGAAGTCCGGACTCGGCGGCATCGCCGGCAGCAGCGGTGCGAGTGCCCCCAAGGGGACCGATGCTGCGGTGCGCGTGCCGACCACGCGCGACACGCTGTGCCCGTCACGGCGCATCTGCTCACCGATGGCCGCGGCGAGGTGCGTCTTGCCGACGCCGGCGGCACCGGCGATCACGACACAGCCGGGCCGGTCGGCCAATGCCGCCAGCGCTCGTGTTAGTTCTTCGTCTCGACCGATGACCCCCACCGC
>JBCBSO010000565.1:0-2940 GCA_039819205.1 Actinomycetota bacterium | reverse complement strand
GTGGCGCGACGGTACGGGTCAGGTTGAGGGGGCCGCGGGCGAAGAAGGCGAGTTGGTCGTCGACGTCGCCCCAGTCGGTGTCGGTGAAGGCGATGTTCGGTTGCGGCCCCGTGGCGTTGAAGACCAACGCCCCGATCGGGCGGTCGGCGTCGAGGCGGAGGGCGAGTGCAGTGATGGCGTCGGCGTCGGTCACATCGGCCACGGCTGCGGTGGCGGAGCCGCCAGCGTCGGCGATCGCGGCCGCGGTCCGTTCCGCTGTGTCGGGGTTGATGTCATTCACGGCGACGTGCCAGCCGTCCTCCGCGAGCCGGCCGGCGATGGCACGTCCGAGCCCGGAGCCAGCGCCGGTGACGACAGCGGTGTTGCCGATCATGCTGAACCTCGCTGGCTTGGGATGCGCGTTGCTGGTGGTGACATCACGTCGATTGCTGCATCATCAGCAGAACAACGGAACATACACACCAGCGGCGCCGGCCGTCGTTGCCATCGACTCCGACGATGCGGTGATCGGGTTCGTGTCGCTGTCGACCACAACTCCCTGCGCGCTGTCTGTGATCGTGATCAGCGTTCGCTGTCAGGGATGAATAGGTATTCGACGACGTCGACGAGCACGCCGTCGGGGTCGGCGACCATGAAGTGCCGCTGACCGAAGGTCTCGTCGCGTAGTTCCATCACCGGAGCGAGGCCCATTCGTTCGGCGCGGGCTCGCGCAGCAGTGGCATCGTCGACCTCGACGGTGACCAACACGTTCGCCGGTGTTTCCCAGCCGCTCGGCACCGTCGGGTGGCCCGCGTGGACCGCAGCGAGCTCGACCGCACCAGGCGCCTCGGCGCGGAGTTGGACGAACCAGTCGGCGTCGAAGGTGGTCGGCAGGTTGAACAGATCTGTGTAGAAGGCTTGTGTCGCGTCGATGTTGCCGACGACCACGACTGGATGAATGCTCTGGACGGTGACAACCGGCGTCGGCGTCGGGGTGCTAGCGGCGGTGTTCTTGCTATTGGACATGTCCGGAGCCTCACGTCTCCCCCGACGGGAGAGTCAAGCGCCAAACGCCACGACGAACGTCACTGTGTCCGGTCGTTGGCGGAGAACACTTCGGCAAACGAGCAGACTGTGTCGATGGCAACCGGGTCCGGTCCGCAGAACTTCGAGGGCGCGACGTTCTTTCGAACGAGCTTCAAAGGAGCCACGATGAGGGGCTGCGATGTCAGCGGCGTCACGATGCGCAGCGCTGATGTCGACGGACTCGACATTGACGGCCAGGATCTGTTGTTCGGCAGCCTCTTTGTGAACGGGGTCGACGTGGTGCCGTTGGTCGACGCCGAGCTCAACCGGCAGTTTCCCGGTCGAGCGTTGCAGAGCTCGCGGGCCCCCGAGGGCCTGCGCGACGGTTGGACCGCCGTGCAGGCCTCCTGGTCGGCGACGGTCGACGGCACGCCGCCGGACATGATCGACGCCCACGTCGACGACGAGTGGTCCCTGGCCCAGACACTGCGTCACCTCGTGCTGACGACCGATGCCTGGCTCCGTCGCGCCGTGCTGCGGATCGAGCAGCCATTTCACGAGATTGGCCTGATGTTCAGCAGTGCGGCCGAGATGGGTTTCGACATGTCGAGCTTCCGCACCGATCTGCCATCGTTCAACGAGGTCCTCGAGGTGCGCGCCGAGCGACAACAGATGGTGACTGAGTTCCTCGCCGGAGCGACGCCGGCGTTGCTGGCGGAGGAGCGCAACAATCCCTGGGGCGTCGAGGGTTGGCAGCTCACCGTGGGCGATTGTGTGCGGGTGATCCTGGAGGAGGAGTGGGCACACCTGCGCTACATCCGGCGCGACCTCGCCCTCCTCGCGTGACCTGTGTCAGGCCGCAGCGGGCGTGGCACTCGCAACACGCGCACTAATCGCAGCGAGCGCAGCATTGGACAGACGACCGCCGAGCCGGATGGTCGACGTCGAGCCCTTGTCGACGAGCACGATCGTTCCATAGGAGCTCGTCGTGAACAGCAGTGCGAGCAATCCGACGGGAAACACCACAACCGCGATCACGAGCTGCCAACCGGAGCGGTGACGCCAGGAGACTTGCATCACGTCGGGCGACAGCCACTCGATGCGATGCGCATTGAGTCGGTGGATGTCGGTGGCGATCGCGTCGAGAGCGGCCCGACCGCTCCCGGATACTGCGAACGTGTCGCTTTCGCTGGTGGTGACGCCCCGTCCAGCACCGCGAGTGGCGATTAGAACGATCGCCACCAGGATCGCCAGCGCCAGCAGGATGATGACGATCTCGGACAAGCCCAGCACCTACCTCAACGTAGTCCTTCGCCGTTCAGGTGGGCTGCGGGTCGGCTCGCCCCGCGGCGGTCGGCGGGGACGCCGATATGTCGACGGTCGGGCGGAGCCGTCGCTCGACGAGTGCGTAGACGTCGTCTTCGGTATGGCCGACGTCGACCTCGATCGCCGCAAGCCCGAGAGCGGCGGTCTCATCGCGGACTCGCTCGGTGAACAACCGATCGCGCTCGAGCACGTTGTCGAGCGCACGCTGTGGGTTGGTCGTCTGCCCGGCGATCGTCCACAGTGATCCGCGCTCCTCGAATGCCATCCGTCGAAACTCCGGCGTCGGTAACAACCACACAGCATCGCCAGTGTCTTCCAGCAACGGCGCCACCATCGTGGGCAGCAGACGGAAACCCTCGGCGACCACGGCGCCGTGCTGTCGCCGCGTGACGAGGTCGTCCACCACGAGATCGAAGCCCTCGCCGGCAAACCAGTGGAACGACTCCAACATCTCCAGCGTTGATCTTTCGACCCATCGCTGATCCATCGTCATGGCGAGAAACCGGTGCAGCTGGGGCGCACGCTGCTGATCTAGTCGTCTGACGTGGTCCGGCATCGCTCGTCGGCTGGCTGATGCACGCGGCGCCAGCCTCTACGGAACCGACGACG
>JBCBSO010000564.1:0-2939 GCA_039819205.1 Actinomycetota bacterium | reverse complement strand
GACATCGGTCATCTGACCGATGTCTGACGTCCGTCAGGGTCGTAGGTGTAGCTGGTGGTGTTGCCGTTGGGATCGGTGATCGTTGCGGCTTGGCCGGCTGCGTCGTAGCCGTAGCTGGTGACGCCACCTTCGGGGTCGGTGAGCGTGTCGGTGCGACCGGCTGGCGTGAACGAAGTCGTCGTAGTGCCGCCGTCGGGTGCGTTGATGACGGTTTGCCGGTCGAGGAGGTCGTAGCTGTAGCTGGTGGTGGTGCCGTCGGGATGGGTCACGGCGGTGAGCCGTCCGAACTCGTCGTAGCTGTTGGTGGTGCGTCGCCCGAGCGGGTCCTCGAGCGCTGCGATGCGTCCGGAGGTGTCGTATTCGGTGCGGGTTGCGCCGCCGTCGGGGGCGACGACGTCGGTGCGGTTGCCGTTGGCGTCGTATGCGTAGGTGGTCTCGCGGCCGAGTGGGTCACGGGTGGCGGTGACGCGGCCAAGGGTGCCGTAGTCGGTCTCGGTCACGCCGCCGTCGTTGGCGGTCGTTGAGGTGAGTTCGCCGAGCGCGTTGTAGGCGTAACTCGTGACGCGGCCAGCCGGGTCTGTGGTGGTCGCTAACAGTCCGGTGTCGGGGTCGTAGGTGTTGGTGGTGACGGCGCCGATGGGGTCGGTGGTGGTCAGGACACGACCGTCTGGGTCGTATGTGTAGGTCGTGGTGCCCCCGTCGGCGGCGGTGGTCGTGAGGACGCGTCCGGCGTCGTCGAAGGTGCGCGACGTGGCGTGTCCAAGTGGGGTGGTCTCGGTGGTGCGGCGGCCGACCGCGTCGTAGCCGTAGGTCCAGGTGTTGCCGAGCCCGTTGGTCATCGACGTCATGCGCCGGTTGTTGTCATAGTTGTAGGTGGTGGTGATGCCGTCGGCATCCGTCGTCGAGACAACGAGACCATCGACAACATCGAACGTCGTCGTGCCACCGAGCGCATCGGTGACCGTTGACGGCAACCGCTCGTTGCCGCCGTAGGTCATCGTCGTGACCGCCCCAGTCGGCTCCGTGACCGAGATGACTCGGTTGGAGCCGTCGTAGACGTAGCTCGTCGTGCCGCGAACAGGGTCAGTGACGGTCGTGAGGTTGCCGTTGGCGTCATAGGTCGCGGTCGGGCTGTGACCGAGCCGATCGGTGGATCCTTCGGCAAGTCCATCGACGTTCCATGCGGTCGTTGTCGTGTTCCCTGCCGGATCGGTGATCGACAGCAAGCGGCCGGCTTCATCAAAGGCGTAGGTGACGGTGTCGCCGGAGGTGACGTCGGTGACCGTTGTGGTGCGGTTGTCGACGTCGTAAATGAAGGTGGTTTGTTCGCCGGTCGCAAGTGTTTGTTGGGCGACGCGGCCTTGGTCGTCGTAGACGGTGGAGTGCACGGCAACGTCGGTCGCATCGGTCTCCGCGACGATGCGCGAGTTGTCGTCGTATTCGTAGCGTGCCGCGCCATCGGGGTTAGCGGCGTCGGTGAGCAGTCCGTTGGTGTAGTCGTAGTTGGCTGCTCGACCGTCACTGGCAGTCACTGCTGCGAGGCGTGGCCCGGCTGGGGTGTCGCTCGTGTAGGTGAACTCGATGGTATCGCCGGTCGACGCTGCCACGGAGCTGATGAGACCGAGGACGTCGCGGGTGACGGTGACGGAGGTTCCGTTCCAGTCGGTCTTGGAGGCCAGGCGGCCTTGATCGTCGTAGCGCCAGGTGGCGCCGTCAAACCAACGCAGCACCCAACCCACGCCGTCACGTTCGAGGTCGGCCAGGATTTCACTCGGGCGGACGTAGCCGCCGCTACCGTCACCGACAAAGGTGTAGCGGCCGCCATGGTCGTCAACGAACACGGGATCGGCGAAGTCGACGATGGACGTGTCCCAGTTGCTGCGCCAACCGTCGCCCAATGCACCCCCGCCGCCGCGTTGGGAGTTGTAGTTGCGGTTTAGCGACAGCATCGGCGCGCCGTTCGGCGCCGCAACATCTGTGACAGCGGCGACGAGCGCGCCCGTCGCCGTGTTCACCGGATCTTGCACGACAGGTCGAAACACCCGATCAGGCCAGGCTTGTGAGGGTTCCAGTTCTGGGAAGACAACCTCACTTGGCGGGACATTGACGACATACATCTGTTGTCCGTCGCGGACAAGTGCCGTGCGGCCGTCATTGCTGAGGTCGGTCGTCGAGTCGAGCGCGTTCGACAGGGACCGAACGCGTGGTGCGCGCTCGTCGAAACTGCTCGCTTGTGTGTCGCGTCGATACACCGCCCATTCATCGGTGCCTTGTTCGGTTCGTTGCGTGACGGAGACGGCCAGCCCGTCGTCGTCAAGCGCCACCGAGTAGATGGCTTCGAGACGTGCAGCGGTGATGCGGGTCATCGAGGTGCCGCCTGCTTCGTCGAACATCTCGTCTTGGTCGGCGTCGCGGTCATACAGGAACACCGACGGCGTGTCGTTCGATGTGTCATCGAGGAGGGTGGCGTTGGAGACGAAGGCCACGAAGCGGCCGTCGTCGCTGACGACCGGCGTTGCCTGCTTAAGGTCACCTTGGGTGGCGACAGCTTCGGTTCCGTTGGGTGTCTTCGATATCCGCACCGGTGGGTCGTCGCCCAGTGCGGTGCGGATGAAGATGTCTGGATCGTCCGGCCCGGTCTCGGTCCCGTCAACATCGAGATGCGAGACGAAGGCCACCCACTCGCCGTTCCCGGAAATGTCGGCGTCGTAGCTCGGCTTGAAATCGAACGAATAGCTCTGTCCAGTCGCGGGATCGACGTAGTCCCGGGTGACCTGGGTGAGGCGCTCGTCTGGTGCGGCGTTCTCGCGCCACAGGTAGACGCCTCTCTCGGCATCGAAGGGTCCAGTAAGGAGGTCGAATTCGAGGTCGTCGAGTGCGACGTCGTCGTTCAGTGACGCGAAGTCTGCGAACTGCGACACACCACCGGAGAAAACGAC
>JBCBSO010000563.1:0-2940 GCA_039819205.1 Actinomycetota bacterium | reverse complement strand
ACCGACGGTGAGCGTTGTCAGGTCGTGTTGGTGACGCTGCCCGAAACCACCCCGGTCAACGAAGTGATCGAGACGGCGTATGCCCTCGAAGAAGAGGTTGGCATCGCCCTCGGGCCGGTGGTGGTCAATGGGGTCGATCGTGGTGCATCCCCTCCTGCCGACGTCGAGTCGCTCGTTGCTGATCTGTCCGAGGACGACGCAGATGTGCTGCGCGCTGCCGCGGCGTTCCGCCGGTCGCGCCAAGCGATGGAGCGGCGCGTGATCGAACGCTTGAGCGAGACGCTCCCGCTGCCACAGATCGAGCTTCCTGCGCTGCCGGTGGCCGGGGTTGCGGCGGCCGACATCGGCACGCTCGTCGACGCATTGATCGAGGGCGGGCAGCGATGACCGCGGCGATGATGCTCGACGACGCGTCGGTGATCGTCTGCTGCGGCTCCGGTGGAGTGGGCAAGACCACGACCGCCGCCGTACTCGGGATCGAGGCCGCACTGCACGGGCGGCGCGCGGTGGTCGTCACCATCGACCCCGCACGTCGATTGGCGGATGCGCTCGGCCTTGCCGATGGTCTGCCCGCCGAGCCGGCTCGAGTCGACCTCGCCACGCTGGCCGACACGGCTGGCGAGGCGCGGCGCGGGGATGGCGGAGAACTGTGGGCGATGATGCTCGACACCGCGGCCACGTTCGACGGGTTGGTTCATCGGTATGCCGACGACGAGCAGCAGGCCACACGCATCCTGGAGAATCCCTTCTACCGCAACATTGCTGGGTCACTGAGCGGCACGCAGGAGTACATGGCCGCCGAGATGCTCCACGCGTTGCACTTCGATGATCGGTTCGACCTGGTCGTCGTTGACACGCCGCCGAGCCGCAACGCGCTCGACTTTCTCGAAGCGCCAGGCGTGCTGTCGAGGTTCCTCGACCACCGACTGTTCAAACTGTTGATGCTGCCGGCCCGCGGTGGGCTGCGGGTGCTCAGCCCGGTGACCCAGCCGGTGCTGCGCACGATCGGCAAGGTGGTCGGCTCGGACGTGCTCGCCGACTCGGTTGCGTTCTTCCAGGCGTTTGCTGGGATGGAGACGGGCTTTCGCGAGCGCGCCGACGAAGTGGTTGCGCTGATCCGCGCCCCGGAGACATCGTTTGTTGTCGTGGCGTCGCCACGCCACGACACCATCGACGAGGCGGTGTGGTTCAGCAAGCAGCTCACTGCGCAAGGCGTAGAGGTGACAGCGGCGCTGGTCAATCGCTGCCACCCGGTGTTCGGCGAGGGCAGTGCCGCTGATGCCGCAGCGGTCGCGGCCGATCTGCTCGACCGTGGACACACCGATTTGTCGGCACTGTGGGCCAACGTCGCCCACCTGCGAGGTCTGCGCGAGGGGGAACAGCGGGTGGTCGGTCCGCTCGCCGAGGCGGTCGGCAACGATCGGGTCGAGCTGTTGCCGTTGCTCGACCGTGACGTGCATGACCTCGACGGCCTGGCGCGCATCGGCGACCATCTCTTCGGCCGGTCTGCGGGTTGAGCGCTGTAGGTATGACTTGTGGCGCGGGCTTTGGGTAGCGTCGGCTCCGTGCACATCCTGCTTGCCACCGACGCGGATTGGATCGTCGACGAGGTCACCGCGGCGCTTGGCGGCGAGGACGTGACCTTCGCCGTGTGTCGCGAAGGACGTGCGGTGGCCGACGAGGTGCACCGCCACATGCCAGACCTCGCGGTGTGCGATCTGCAGATCGGATCGATGGGAGCGATGGCGGTGACGATGGCGCTGCGTCTCGACGAGTCGGCCGGCCGCCTCAACCATGTGAAGGTGCTGATGCTTCTCGACCGCGCCGCCGACGTACATCTGGCGCGCCGCAGCGGTGCAGAGGGTTGGCTCGTGAAGCCGCTCGATGCGTTGCGCCTCAAGCTGGCGGCGACCGCGATCCTGAATGATGAGCCCTACGCCGAGGGCCTCGACGTCGACGCGCCGCCGGTGGAACCGATGGTGCCGCTGCCCGACGACGCCACCGACGCTGACGCCACCGACGCCGACGACGAAGCCGACGAACCAGCGACGACCTGAGTCGGCGGCGCCCCATCGCGGGTGCGGCGTTACGTGGTCAGCTCTCCGGTCACGCACGTCACGACGTCGCCGCCGACCCACAACTGGCCGTCGACCTCATCGACGTGGACCATTCCAGCGCGGCCCATCGCCGTTCCCTGGCGTGCCACGTAGGGTGCCGACAGAACATCGCGCTCGGTGAGCCACACCGCAAGCGACGCGTTCAGGCTGCCGGTCACCGGGTCTTCCCGGGTCGCCCCGTCGACGGGGAAGAAGGCGCGCACCTCGATCTGTGCCGAACCACCGTCCGGGTGGGCGCCGACCACGCCGATCAGGTGGTCGTTGGTGCGTGGTTGCACCGCTAACACTTCGTCGGCGGTGGCCAGCTGGACGCCGATCCACTCTGGGCCGTTGGCCACCCACGCCGTGTCGATGACTGCGGAGGGGTCGATATCGAGCGCGTCGATCACGGCGGCGCGCAGTTCGGCGTCGAGCGGACCGCTGCGTTGGAGCGGCGGCGCCGAAAACGAGAGACGGTCGTCGTTGCGCAACTCGACGAGCCCGATGCCGCACTCCTGCACAATGCGTTCGGGTCGTCGCGGTGTGCTGCCGAGCGACCGCCACACGTGTGCGGTACCGATCGTCGGGTGACCGGCGAAGGGGAGTTCGAAGCTTGGCGTGAAGATGCGCACGCGATAGTCGGCGCCACCGTCTTCGGGCGGAAGGAGGAACGTCGTCTCGGAGAGGTTCGTCCAATGGGCAATGCGTTGCATCGCCTCGTCGTTCGGTGCGCCGTCAGCGTTGATGCAGTCGATCACGGCAACCGGGTTGCCGAGGAACGGTGTGGCGGTGAATACGTCGACGACGTGGTAGGCGAAGCGCATTGCGGGAGTCTGGCGGAGTT
>JBCBSO010000562.1:0-2960 GCA_039819205.1 Actinomycetota bacterium | reverse complement strand
CCCTCGCCGACCATCTGCGGATCGAGGAACGCATCCCACGCGGTGAGCGCTGCGGCGCCGACCGCGAGACGGCGCGCCGGTTGTTGCGTCACTGCGCTGGCGACCTCGCGTGCCGGCACCCCGAGCGCGAACCAGGCCATCGGCACGATGACCGGGACGCCGCCGATCGTCGGTCGCAGTCGACCCGTGTAGCGGTATCGGCCGAATGGCCAGCCCGTGGTGGAGCCAACCCGCTCGACGACCGTGGTCGCGAGGGTGGTGGCGGCCGCAGCGACGCCCGCTCGACGCCAACCCCATCGATCGGCGGCGTTGGCCAGCGTCGTGGTGAACGAGCCGGCGACCACGACGGTGGACAGCACCTGTCGCGCCCGGCCGCCGTGCGCACACAGCGGTGTGGCGATCATCGCCGCCGCCGTGACGCCGCCTGCGACTGCTGCGAGGCGTGTCGCCGGTGTTGCCGAGATCACAGCCGTGTCACGGCAACATCATGCGCGCCGCCACGCGCGCCTTGGTGAACGTCGACACCGAGGCGCGGCCGGAGAACACGTCGTACTGCCGGCCCTCGATCTCGTCGAGGATCAGTCCGTACAGCGTGTGCGCCGCACGCACGCATCGCGCCGAGCGGTCGGGCAACATGGCAATGCCGAGATCGGCCGACGCATACAGCGCGCGGCAACGGTCGATCTCGAAGCGCATCAACTCCACGAACTCGGGCGACACGGTGCGCGTTGCGAGGTCGACGCCGAACCGTTCGGTGTCGTCGAGGGGGACGTACTGCCGGCCGCGCTCGAGGTCCTCGTCGATGTCGCGCAAGAAGTTCGTCAGCTGGAACGCGTTGCCCAGATCGCGGGCGTGTGGCGTGGCCGCGTTGAGGTCGTCTGGCTCGAGAATTGGCAGCATCATCTCGCCGATCACGGCTGCCGAGCCATCCATGTAGTCGAGGAGGTCGTCCCATGTTTGGTACGAGTCGACCGTGAGGTCCATCGTCATCGAGCGCAGGAACCGCCCGAACGCGCTCGGCGCAATGTCGAAGGCGCGCACCGTGTGCACCACCGCCTTCAGCACCGGATCGTCGGAACGCCCAGCGTCGAGGTCGGCGAAGAACCGGTCACCAAAGTCGGCAAGGGCGCGTGCGCGCACGTCGGTGGGTACGTCGCGGCCACCTTGCGACGGGATTTCGTCGACGATGTCGTCGGCGTACCGCGCAAATGCATACAGCGCGTGCACATGATGCTGCTTCACTCGGGGTAGCACCTTGGTCGACCAGTAGTAGGTGGTGCCGTGGCGCTTGTTGAACTCGCGGCACAACGCGTAGCTGGCGTCGAGCGTGACCGGGCCGTCCGGCAAAAGCTGGGTGGTTGGCGTAGGTGGTCGCCGACGAAGCGAGATGCTCATCGCTGACCGCTACCGCCGGTCGGCGTACTCGGCGACCCGTTCGGCGGCGAGCTTTCCCGAGATCAGCACCATTGGAACCCCCACACCGGGCAGCGTCGACGAGCCGGTGAACACCAGCCCAGGGACCTTGCGGTTGACGTTGTTCGGGCGAAACGGACCGGTCTGGAAGAAGGTGTGCGCCAGGCCGAACGGTGTGCCTTGCTCCATCCCCATGCGTTCCCAGTCGGCCGGGTCGTACACCGCGTCGACCACGACGTCGGTTGGGTACCCCAGCGCTGCGGTGCGCGCCTGCAGTTCGCCGGTGATGCGATCGCGTTCGCGCGACCAGTCGATGGTGCCGCTCAGATTCGGCGTCGGCTCGAGTACGTACAGGCTGCTGCAGCCCTCCGGCGCCAACGAGGGATCGTCGAGGCTATGCAACGTGACGAGGATCGACGGGTCGGGCATGCGTACACCGTCGTCGATCAGCGCCTTGAATGAGGCGTTCCAATCGCGCCCGAAGTGAATGTTGTGATGCGCCGCCCCAGCGGGCGGGAGGCCGCGTACGCCGGCGACCCACAACAGACACGACGGTGAGTACTTGCCACCGCGCGCCGCGCGCGGCGCCCGCACCTCTGGCAGCAGTTCGCGGTAGGCGACCGGTAGGTCGGGGTTGCACACGACGGCATCGGCTTCGAGCGATGTGCCGTCGGCCAACCCGACGCCGGTGACGCGTCCGTCGCTGGCGCGATGAATCGCGGCCACGTCGGTGTCGTACCGGATCTCGACACCCGCCTTCTCTACGGCGGAGGCGAGGCCGGCGGCCATCATGTGCATGCCGCCCTCGGGCACGAACACGCCCTCGACCGAGTCCATATAGGTGATCACGGCGTAGAGAGCCAGCGCTTCGTACGGCGCGAGCCCGGCATACATCGATTGGAAGCTGAAGATGCGCTGCAACCGCTCGTCGTCGAAGAATGAGGCCACCTTGCGCCCAAGCTTGCCGAACCCCCCGAGGCGGACGAGCGATAGGCCGGCGCGCCACGGCTTCAGTAGATCGAGTGGCGAGTTGAAGTTGGCGTCGATAAACGCGTCGAGCTCGGCGGTGTAGAGCTGCTCGAGCCAGTCGCAGAATCGTAAGAACGCGTCGGCCTCGTGGCGGTTGGCGAACTGTTCGATCTCTCCGGCCATCGCCTCGCGGCCATGACGCACGAAGAGCTCGGAACCGTCGGCGTACACGGCGCGATACATCGGGTCGACCGGTTTGACCGTGATGAAGTCGTCCATCGATGCGTCGGCGGCGGCGAACGCGTCGGAGAGTAAGCCGGGCATCGTCAGCACCGTCGGTCCGTTGTCGAGGCGGAAGCCGTCGCGTTCGATCAGACCGGCCCGGCCGCCCGGGATCGACTCGCGTTCGAGGATGGTCACGCCGTGGCCGGCGCCACGCAGATGGGCCGCTGCCGAGAGCCCGGCCAATCCGGCGCCGATGACGACGGTGTTCACGTTGCCCTCCAACTGACGTAGTGGGCCAACTCGAACGCGAGTCGATCCCGGGCGGCCGGGCCGGTCTGATCGAACGCGACGGC
>JBCBSO010000561.1:0-2964 GCA_039819205.1 Actinomycetota bacterium | reverse complement strand
GGCACCTCGCTCGACATGGCACCGCAGGCTAGGTCGACACTGCTTTTGGCGCGCCGAAACCAACCACCCGTTCGCCTGCTCGGGAACGGCACGTCCAGCTCGTTCCAATCCGTCCGGAAGTGCGCGTCGCGCCGTGGTGTTGGTTTCGGCGCGCCAAAAGCAGTGTCGACCTAGCCTGCGGTGCCATGTCGAGCGAGGTGCCCGCAACGAACCCCGACGTGCGGATCAACCGCGTCGACGTGTTGTCGGACGCCTGGTACACACTGCGCAGAGTTGACTTCGACTATCGTGACTCGACAGGAGGTTGGAGTAGTCAACAGCGCGAGGCTTACGACCGCGGAAACGGTGCCACGCTCCTGCTCGTCGACTGGGGCAACGAACGAGTGGTCCTCACTCGCCAGTTCCGCATGCCGGCCTACCTCAACGGTCACGCCAGCGGCATGCTGATCGAGACCGCAGCGGGGCTACTGGATGACGACGACGCTGAGACGGCCATTCGACGCGAGGTTGAAGAAGAGACCGGCTATCGGGTGCGCTCGGTTCGTCCTCTCTTCGATCTGTTCATGAGTCCAGGATCAGTTACCGAACGAGTCGCGTTCTTCGTCGCCGAGTACACACCAGACGACAAGGTCTCCTCAGGTGGCGGCGTCGCCGACGAACACGAGGACATCGAGGTCATCGAACTCCACTTGGACGATGCGCTTGCCCTCGTCCATAGCGGCGAAGTCCGCGATGCCAAGACCGTGCTGCTCTTGCAGTGGGCCGAACTGCAACGGCAGCAGCGAACGCAACGGACTTGACGGCCGGCTTGCGATGAGATCGGTGAGCTACGTGCTCGGCGGCTGGCGCATGATCGTGCGCTCTGTCCAAGCGTTCCCGTGGTTCGCAACCGGTACCACGCGTGTCACTCACCTTTGAGACCCGCGGGCGTCCGCTCGACTCAATCAGGCACCGATGCGCTCGCCGACCTGAGCGGTATCGCCGCTGACCACAGGGGTCGGTCAGCGAATCATGATTGTTGTATCGCCCGCTGCAATCTTCGACTCGATGATGTCGACAACCGACGACACGTCATCGGATAGTCCGCGAATCAGGTGTCGGTTGGCGACGTCACTCGACACGAACCCTGCGTGCATCGCACGGGTTGCCTCTTCGTCGGTGAATCCGTGACCCTCACGAGTCCTGACCCGGTCAACACAGGTCTCCACAGACGGCAGCAGGACAACGTACTCAAACGAACCGAGCCCAGTGGCCGCCGCGAACACATCGAGAAACCACGGCCCAACGACACCGTCGTAGACCACTTCGAATCCTCGTTCCACGAACGCTCCGGCCGCACCCGCGGCAACCTCGGTCACGTGGGTGTTCTGGTCTTGAGCTTCAGCAAGCCACGGAGCGATCGCTCCATTGGCCAAGAACCCGAAGAATGCATCGCCCTCAACGAGCGCGCTGATCGGCCGCCTGTCCACGAGGCGTCGAGCAACCGTTGACTTGCCGGCTCCGGGCGGCCCCGTCACAACCAACAACGACATCGTCGCCATTGTCGTCGAAACGATCGATCGCAACCCCTCCGATCCAGAACATCCCCAACGTTCATGCATTCAGTGTTGATCGCTCGGTTGACGAGCGCCAGCCCGTTTCAGTGATCCGCGAGCAGCACAAACTCGCCTCCGGTCATCGCGCAGACAACCTCGGGCAGCGCACCAACACGTGTACCCAACTGAACCACATCAACCCGTACCTGCTTGTCGACGCAACGTTCAGCCGATCGACGCGTCGCAGCAGCAACCGCACCGGTTGTGTCGGCGAAGTCCAACAACAACACGCCGTCACCCTCGAGACATGCATCGGGCGGTGAGTAGATCACCACGGTGATCGCCCCGCCCGGGCGAGTGAACGCCAGCGCCAGATCGAGGCCAACGCTCAGGTTCGTCCCATACCGAAACGACCAACAGATGTCCTGCAACGCCCATAGTGGGACGCGATGAGCTGCATCGGCAAACACCACGACATCGTCGATCCCATCGCGAGCCGCGAGCTGCTCGGCGCGACTCCGAGCCGAGACCCACAGGTCGCCAAGCGGTGCACCTTCGATATCCAACGACCGATCCAACAGCACAGTTCGCTCGGCGACGGCCACAACAAAGCCTCGCACACCATCCGCGCACGGGCCGCTCCGGATCGGCGCCGTTGCGCTCGAGATCGTGCACCTCAACCGGCCCTATCAGTCCGGCTCGAAATCGGCACGGCTGGGTGTTCGCGGGTGCTCGCAAGCGCTCACTCACACACGTGCGTCGTCGCTAGCGGCCCCCTATTGGTCAATCGTGACGCCGGGGACACCCGGGAAGAGATAGTCGGCGATCTCGGGACAAGCGAATCGCACAGCCTCAACCGACGTCAGCTGAAACCGCTCCACGAACTCTGGCCCACCGACAGGCTCGGAAACGTCGACATCACAAACCTCCTGAAGTACGTCGAGGCTGCCACCGTGAGCGTCAACGTAGACCTCCGCACGAACACGGGTAATGATCTCCTCGGTCGACTCCGGCGACCCGCACGACGCGCCGAAAACGAACGCGAGTATGACCGTCGTCAACCGCACTCTCGAACGGTACAACCTGCGACGAATTGATCATCGAGCACCGATCTTGTCCCGCTCTACATCGACGCCCCACTCAGCCGTAACGGCACGTCAGCTCGGGTTGACCGCTCGCGAATACTCGTGCAGCAGGGCGGCGCACCAAATGCCCTTGAGATCCTGGACCGGAGCGCAGTGGCCGACAGGTCGTCCGATCGGACGACTGGCGATCAGTGATCGACGATCAAGCGCGACATTCGCCGTTGAGCCGGAATAAACCCAAGTCCTTCAAACAGCGTGTAGGCAGCATCGTTGAACTGCCACGTGCCGAGCTCCACCCGGTCGACGCGTTGCTGTCGGGCCCAGTCGAACACGGCCAGACAGAG
>JBCBSO010000560.1:0-2974 GCA_039819205.1 Actinomycetota bacterium | reverse complement strand
CGTTCAACCTCGGACGCCTCCGCGCCAGGTTCGGCGGCCGCTCACTGTTCGTGCTGTGTGCCGTGCTGTTCGCCGCTGGGTTCGCGTTGGTCGGAGCGGCGACGACGGCACTAATCCTCGTCATCGGTGGGCTCGTCTACGGCGCCGGCGAGGGTGTGCTGATCCCCGGCGTGCAGGATCGCGTCACCGAATTGGCGCCAGCTGAGCACCGCGCGGCGCTCATCTCGGTCTGGGTCGGCGCAGCACGCCTCGGCCAAACCGTTGGCCCACTCGGAGCAGCGTTGCTGCTCACCACCGCGTCGACCACCGCGGTGCTGTTTGTCGGCGCGGTCTTGAGCATCGCCCTCGCGGCCGTCTTTCGCTTCGGCCCGTACGACGCCCCACCCGAGCCCGCCACGTGTGACACGAGGGGTCAGACCCCTCGCGTCACAGACGTGTGACACGAGGGGTCTGACCCCTCATGTCACACGTTGGTGTTCAGCCGTCGAAGATCGGTGCGAGGAACTGTTCGGCTTCGTCGACGCTCCAGTCCTTGCGCTTGGCGTAGGCCTCGAGCTGGTCCCGCTGGATCTTGCCGACGCCGAAGTACTTGGCCTCGGGATGCGCGAAGTACAACCCCGACACCGACGAACCTGGCCACATCGCGTACGACTCGGTGAGCCGCACACCGATCGAAGCCTCGGCATCGAGGAGATCGAACAGCGTCTCCTTCTCCGAGTGGTCCGGCTGGCAGGGATACCCCGGCGCCGGACGGATGCCCTGGAATCGCTCCTTGAGCAGCGCTGCGGCGTCGAGTCGTTCATCCGGCGCGTAGGCCCACAGCTCGGTGCGCACCCGCTGGTGCATCCGCTCGGCGAGTGCCTCGGCGAGCCGGTCGGCGAGCGACTTCAGCATGATCGAGCTGTAGTCGTCGTTGGCCGCTTCGAACCGCTCCGACAATGCGATCTCCTCCGCGCCAACCGTCACCACGAACCCGCCGAGGTGGTCGTCGATCCCGCGCGGCGCGATGAAGTCGGAGAGGCACAGATTCGGCTTGTTGTCGCGGCGCGCCGCCTGCTGACGGATGCCCTCGAACCGGGCGCGCACCGCCCGCCGCGAGTCGTCGGTGTACACCGCGATCTCATCGTCGTCTTCGGCGTTGGCCGGCCAAAACCCAATGACCGCGGCCGGATGCAGCCACCGCTCGTGCACGATCCGATCGAGCATTCGCTGGGCGTCGTCGAACAGCGACTGTGCCGCATCGGCGAACTCGGGATCGTCGAGCACTTCGGGATACTTCGAGCGGATCCCCCAGGTGCGGAAGAACGGCGTCCAATCGATCACGTCGACGAGCGACGCGACATCGATGTCGCGGAACACGCGGGTGCCGGTGTAGGTCGGGGCGATCACCGTGCTGTCGTCGAACCGAGCCCGCAATCGATTGCGGCGAGCGGCGTCGAGCGAGATTCGCTCGCGTTCCACGCTGGCCTCGGCGTGGCGCGCCGTCACTCGGGCGTAGTCCGCGGCGAGGTCAGCCATAAACGGCGGGCGCGCCTGGTCGGACAACAAACTGGAGATCACCGTCGAGGCGCGACTGGCGTCGGCCACGTGCACGACCGGACCGTGGTATGCGGGATCGATCTTGAGCGCCGTATGCAGGCGGCTGGTGGTAGCGCCACCGATGAGCAGCGGGTAATCGAGCCCCCGTCGCTCCATCTCGCTGGCCACATTGACCATCTCGTCGAGTGATGGCGTAATCAGACCGGAGAGTCCGATCACGTCGACCTCACGCTCCACTGCGGTATCCAGGATCTGTTGCGCCGGCACCATCACCCCGAGGTCGATCACCTCGTAGTTGGCGCATCCGAGCACAACACCAACGATGTTCTTGCCGATGTCGTGGACATCGCCCTTCACCGTGGCCATCAGCACTCGGCCGGCGCTGGTAGCGGCCGCTTCGTCCTCGGACCCCTCGGCCTCGATGTACGGCGTGAGATACGCGACAGCCTGCTTCATCACCCGCGCCGACTTGACCACCTGCGGGAGGAACATCTTTCCGGCACCGAACAGGTCGCCGACCACGTTCATCCCGGTCATCAGCGGGCCCTCGATCACCTCGACGGCGCGCCCGGCGGCGGCGCGTGCCTCCTCGACGTCATCGTCGATATGCGCGGTGATGCCGTTGACCAGGGCGTGTTCAAGGCGTTGTGTCACCGGCCAGCCGCGCCACTCTGCGGCGGCCTCGTCGACCTCGTCATCGCCGGTCGACGCGAATCTCGTGGCGGCGTCGAGCAGTCGCTCGGTGGCGTCGGGGCGACGAGCGAGCACCACGTCTTCACACAGCTCACGGAGCTCGGGGTCGATCTGCTCGTACACCGCGAGTTGGCCAGCGTTGACGATCCCGAGTCGCATGCCGGCTTGGATCGTGCGCAGCAAGAACACCGAGTGCATCGCCTCGCGTACGGCGTCGTTGCCGCGGAACGAGAACGACAGATTCGACACCCCGCCCGACACGTTGACGTGGGGGAGCTCGTCGGTGATCCGCTGCGTGGCCTCGATGAAGTCGAGCCCGTATCGATCGTGTTCTTCGATCCCGGTGGCCACGGCGAAGATGTTGGGGTCGATGATGATGTCGTCGGCTGGGAACCCGATGTCGTCCACCAATAGCCGGTAGGCACGGGCGGCGATCTCGACCTTGCGGTCGGCCGTGTCGGCCTGACCCTGTTCGTCGAAGGCCATCACGATCACCGCAGCGCCGTAGTCGAGACACGTCTGCGCCTGTTCGCGGAAGGCTGCTTCGCCTTCCTTGAGCGAGATCGAGTTGACGATCGACTTGCCCTGCACACATTGCAGCCCGGCCTCGATCACCTCGAACTTCGACGAGTCGATCATCATCGGCACACGGGCGATGTCTGGTTCAGACGCAATGAGGTTGCAGAAGCGGGTCATCGCCTCGACGCCATCGATGAGACCGTCGTCCATGTTGACGTCGATC
>JBCBSO010000559.1:0-2988 GCA_039819205.1 Actinomycetota bacterium | reverse complement strand
GCTGGTTGAGGCGTTGTTTCCCTTCGTGAATCGCGGCAGCGTCCGGCACTGGAAGGTGTTCATGGGAGGCGCGACCGTCGCCAGGCGATCGGCTGTGGAGGAGTGCACGTGGAGCAGTGCGGGACATCCAACCGCATCTCGCCGATTCCGCCGACACCGTGGACCTGAAACGCCCTCTGCAGCCGGATTGGACCACGTGGTCGGGTCGTGACGGTCCTGACGGTCGAAACGGTGACGGTCGTGATGAGTGGTTGGCGGTCACGGGTGATCCACTGCCGATTGGCGAGGCGTACGAGTGGGCCGTGCTGCCGCGTTGCGGGGCGGTGGTGCTGTTCAGCGGCACGGTTCGTGATCATGCCGAAGGGCGCAGCGACGTCGAGGCCCTGCACTACGAGGCCTACGAGGAGCAGGTGGTGCCGCGGTTCGCCGATATCGCTGCCGAGGCACGGCGACGCTGGACCGATCTCGGTCGGATCGCCATCTTCCACCGCATCGGCCACATGGCGCTTGGCGAGTCGTCGGTCGTCGTGGTGGCGTCGGCGCCGCATCGACCGGAGGCGTTCGAGGCGGCTCGCTACCTGATCGACGCGGTGAAGCAGTCGGCGCCGATCTGGAAGCACGAGCGATGGGCGGACGGCGCCGACTGGGGAACCGGCGCCAGCGACGTGGTCGACGCATCAACCGTCGGAGGCGAATGAGTGCTCATCGTCGTCATCGTCGTCGTGGTCCTGGTAGCGCTCGTCGTCGCGTGGCTCATCGCGCGTCGACGGACCCCCGATGGTGTCGACTCGTTCCGCCGGCAGATCGATGCGCTTTCGCCCGAGGCCCGGCGACCTACGATCGACAAGATCAAGCCCCGTGACGATGGTGACGACCCGCCAACCGCGCCAGACGCAACCGACGATGACCGTTGATCGACGCGTTGCTGGCGTGACAGCACGGGAGCAGACGGGCTGATGGCGCGCGACCTGGCAATCGACCTTGGTACCGCGAACACCCTCGTGTACATGAAGGGCCGCGGCATCGTGTTGAACGAGCCGTCGGTGATTGCGCTCAATCGGCAGACCGGTGAAGTGCTGGCGACTGGGCGTGAGGCGTGGCAGATGATTGGCCGCACGCCGGGCTACATCGTGGCGGTGCGGCCGTTGCGCGGCGGCGCGATCACCGACTTTGAGATCACCGAGCGGATGATCCGTCTCCTGCTGCAGCGCGTCGGTGTCAGTCGGTTCACCCGCCCCAAGGTGGTGATCTGCGTGCCGTCGGCGATCACCGAGGTCGAACGTCGGGCGGTCACCGACGCGGCGCGCCGTGCCGGTGCTGCCGACGCCAACCTGATCGAGCAGCCGATGGCCGCGGCAATCGGCGCCGACCTGCCGATCGACGAGCCAGTCGGCAACATGGTGATCGACATCGGCGGGGGTACCAGCGAAACCGCGGTGATCAGCCTCGGTGGCATCGTTGCTCTCGAAGCGGTGCGTGTCGGTTCGTTCGACATCGACGCGGCGATTCAGAACTTCGTCCGTCGCGAACACGGCATCGCCATCGGCGAACGCACGGCCGAGGAAATCAAGGTGGCCATCGGCTCGGCCGATCCGACGCCCGACGAGAACCAAGCGGAGATTCGCGGCCGCGACCTCATGACCGGCCTGCCCAAGACCGTGCTCCTCACTCCAGAAGAGGTGCGCTTCGCCATCGAGGACGTGGTGTCGTCGATCGTGTCGTCGGTGATCCGCTGCCTGTCGAAGGCGCCGCCCGAGCTGAGCCAAGACTTCCTCGTGCGGGGCATGTATCTCGTCGGCGGTGGCGGGCTACTGCGCGGCTTGGCCGAGCGCATCGAGCGCGAGACCGAAGTCCCCGTACGCATGTCCAACGTGCCGCTCGAAGCCGTGGTGCTCGGCGCCGGACATGTCATCGAGCACTACGAGGCGCTCAAGGGCATGTTCATGGGCGCCCGCCGCTGATCCGACGTCGGTCGGTTCACGGCGCCGGGTCGAAGCGCACGACGTCACCATCGAGCGATGTCGCGTACAGCTCACCGCCAGGTCCGGTCGAAATCGACGTGACCGCCGGGATCTGGGCGATGGCGACCGGCTCGTCGGTGCCGTCGGTCATCCAGATCTCGCCCGAACAGAAGTCGCCGAAGACGAACTGCCCCGAGAGATCGGGGATCGCTGCGCCGCGGTAGAGCGCTCCGCCGCTGACCGCACATCGTCCGTCGTCATGGGCGTAGTAGTGAACCGGCTCCATGTTGATCGCCGGAGGCATGTGCGGTTCGAACGGCTCTGGTCCTTCGAATGACGGCCAGCCGAAACTGACGGAGCGGCCACCAACCGGACCGGCGGCCGCCCGGGCGCGGTTGACCTCCTCGAACCGGCTCTCGCCGACGTCGGTGACCCACAGGTCACCACTCGTCGGATCGATGGCGAAGCGCCATGGATTGCGAAGGCCCAACGACCACGTTCGACCGTCGGCTCGTTCGACCCCCACGAAGGGGTTGTCAGGCGGAACGACGAATGGCTCTGGCCCGCCAGGCCGGACGTCGATCCGCAGGATCTTGCCCAGTTCGTTGGCGAGGTTGTGCGGGTTCTCCCGGTTGCGGCCGTCACCGACTGCGACGTACAGCATCCCGTCGGGCCCGAACTGCAGCGCACCTCCGTAGTGCATCTCCGCCGGATGGAACACGGTGAACACGGGTCGCTCCGCGCCGAACTGGCCACTGGTGGGGTCGACGTCGTACTCGACGAGGCGGAGATCACCGTCGAGGTCGACGTAGGTCACGTAGGCGACATCCGCTTCCGGGTGGAACGCGAGGCCCAGCATCCCTTCCTCGAACAACTCGGAGGACACCGCATTGGAGATGTCCAACACGACCCCGTCGTCAGTGTTGTCGTCGGCGCCGTCTCCGGTGTCGCTGTCAGCGCCGTCGATCGTCACGATCTGACCGTGCTTGAGCACGACGTACACCCGATCATCACCGGGACGACCGGC
>JBCBSO010000558.1:0-2989 GCA_039819205.1 Actinomycetota bacterium | reverse complement strand
CCAGAACAAGGTCGAGCGGTTGAACGCCGAGCTCGCCGAGCTCGAGGCTGACGTGGCCGACGACATCGACGAGTTGCGCACGAAGTGGGACAGCGCCGCCGAAGCGGTATCGACGATCGAGATCGGCGTCGAGCGGGCCGATGTGAAGGTCACCCGACTGGCCCTCGGTTGGATCCCGACGATCTAGTTGCCGACACGCCGCACCGTGACCATCTCGCGTGCCGACGGAGAGACTCGAACTCTCACTGACGGCCACCTAAAGACCGTGCCTCTGCCAATTGGGCTACGTCGGCGTCGGGCCGCGACCCTAGCGGCGAGCGCCGCCTGGGCGACCACGGCCATCACCGGCACCGTGATGTTGACGCAGGCCTTGGGCTGGGACGGCACTCCGATTGTCGCCGCCGGGCAGGCGTTGACGCCATACCTCGTCCTCGCCTGTGCCGGGTCGGCGGTGATCGCCCGCGCCTGCGCACGGCACACCGCCGCAGTGGGTGCCGCCGTGGTCGGGATGGTCGGATTGGGCCTCGCCGCACCACTGGTGTTCACGCCATCGCTGCCGCCCACAGACGATGACTCGGCACAGCGGCTGGCGTCGGTCAACCTGCTGTACACCAACAACCGCACGGTCGACATCGCCAACACACTGAGCGGGCTCGATCTCGATGCGATCGTGTTCAACGAGTACAACGACGCCCATCGCGCCACACTGCTGAACAGCCCGTTGGCTGATCAGCTCCCGTACCGAGTCGAGCGGCGCGGCGAGTACGCGCGAGGAATCGCCATCTGGAGCGCACGCCCGCTCGCCACCGCCACTCCCCCGCCGACGCCCAAGGCGTCGGTCGCCGCTGTCCTCGACAACGGCGTCGAGTTGATCGCCTTTCATCCACCGACGCCGGTCGGCGACAACGCCGCATGGCGGGCCAACTTGGCGGCGCTGGCGACGGCGATCGAGGATCCACAGCGCCCAACCGTGGTGCTCGGCGACTTCAACGCCACCTATTGGAACCCGTCGTTTCGCCAACTCCTACGCCAGGGCTACCGCGATGCCGCGGCGGCGCTGGGGAGGGGATTCGCCGCAACGTGGCCGACAGATCGGCTGATTCCAGCATTCGCCGGCATCGATCATGCGCTCGTCGAGCGCGATCGCTTGGTACCCACAGCGTTCGACACCTTCGAGGTGCCGGGCAGCGACCACCGGGGGATCGTGGTAACGGTTAGCCGGCGCCGCTGAGAAGTGCGTCGAGCAGTGCGCGGAACGCTCGACCGCGGTGGGAGATTGCGTGTTTCGCGTCGGCTGGCAGCTCGGCAAAGGTGCGGCCGTCGCCATCGTCGGGCACGAAGACCGGGTCGTAGCCGAACCCGCCGTCGCCGCTCGGCGCCATGGCGATGTGTCCCCGACACTCCCCTTCTACCGCGGTCTCCGAACCGTCGGGCCACACGACGATCGCCACGGTGCGGAATCGAGCACTGCGATCGGTGGCCTCGCCGAGTTCGGCGAGCAGTTTGTTGACGTTGTCGGCGTAGCTGCAGCCCTCCCCTGCGTAGCGGGCGCTGTACACGCCAGGTGCGCCGCCGAGCGCATCGACTTCCAGCCCGGTGTCATCGGCCACGGCCGGTTCACCGGTCGCCGCGCCGATCGCCGCAGCTTTGAGCCGAGCGTTGCCCAGCAACGTGTCGGCGTCTTCGACGACGTCGGGTACCTCGGGGGGTCGAGGCGCAAGCTCTACCGACGTGCCGAGGATCTCCTGAATCTCGGCGACCTTGTCGGGGTTGGCCGACGCGCACACGAGGCGCATCAGCGAGCGGCAGGCTGGTCGCCTGGCGGCGTCGCCAACAGCTCGGCTTGGCGCCCGGTGATCGTGGCCAACCCACCCTCGGCGAGCGCGAGCAACTGATCAAGCTCGCTGCGGGTGAAGGCCGTGCCTTCCGCAGTGCCTTGCACTTCGACGAATCGCGACTCGCCATCGCCGACCGGACGCAGCATGACCACGTTCATGTCGACATCGGCGGTGCTGTCTTCCACGTATGGAAGGTCGAGTACCGGCGTGCCGTCGACGATGCCGACACTGATTGCCGCACAGTACGAGTGCAGCGGGTTGGCTTCGAGGTCGCCGCGCCGCACGATTCGCTCGAGTGCGTCGTGCAGCGCAACGAACCCGCCACAGATGCTGGCGGTGCGGGTACCACCATCGGCCTGCAGCACATCGCAGTCAACGATCACTTGCCGCTCGCCCAGCACCTTCATGTCACACGCGGCGCGCAGCGAACGGCCGATCAAACGCTGGATCTCCACCGTACGCCCGCTCTGCTTGCCCTTGGCCGCTTCGCGGTTGATCCGCTCGGGCGACGCGCCGGGCAGCATCGAATACTCGGCGGTCACCCAACCCTTGCCGCTGTTGCGCATCCAGCGCGGGACGTCGTCGTCGACGCTGGCGGTGCACAACACACGCGTGCGTCCGAACGACACGAGGCACGAGCCATCAGCCATCTCGGTGTAATCGCGCTCAAACGTCAGCGGGCGAAGGTCGTCGGCCGCGCGGCCATCGGGTCGGGTCATGTGGGCTCCCAGTGTTCGGTGTGGTCGAGTTCGGGTCCGAGCAATCGACTGCCGAGCTCACGGAACCGGTCGACGTCGCCACTGGACAAGAACCGATGCTCCCCGATCGTGGCCTCGTCGCGCAACAATCCGAGCGACCCGAGCGTGGCGCGTACCGCAAAGGCGGTCTCGTCGGCCGAGCTGACAAGCGTGACGCCCGGACCGAGCACCTCGCCGATCGTGCGCGCAAGAAACGGGTAGTGCGTGCACCCGAGCAGCAGGGCGTCGACGTCGGCGGCACGAATCGGGGCGAGGAGTCGTTCGGCCAGCACCGTGACTTCGTCGCCGGTGGTCTGTCCGCGTTCGACGAACTCGACGAAGCCCGGACAGGCGGCGCTCGTGAGGTGGACCGGCGCACCGGTGTCGGCGATCGCCCGCACGTAGGCGCCTGAG
>JBCBSO010000557.1:0-2992 GCA_039819205.1 Actinomycetota bacterium | reverse complement strand
CCTCCACGGCGGTCGCACGCCGACGGGTCTCGACGCCATCGAGTGGGCGGAGCGCGCGGTCGCCCTCGGCGCAGGAGAGATTCTCTTGACGTCGATGGATCGCGATGGCACCCGGGCGGGCTTCGACGTGGAGCTGACCGCGGCGATCACCACCGCAGTCGATGTGCCGGTGATCGCCAGCGGCGGCGTCGGCACGCTCGATCACCTCGTGGAGGGAGTGGTCGAGGGTGGTGCCGATGCCGTGCTCGCGGCGTCGATCTTCCACTTCGGTGAGTATCGCGTCGCCGAAGCCAAGGCCGCGATGGCCAACGCCGGGGTCGCCGTGCGGCCCGCCGACTGACGGCGTGCGACGGTTGCGGCCTAGCGTCGCGCCCATGACAGATCCCGCTGTACGAATCGAACGCCGAGGCGACGTGGTGGTGTGCCACCTCGACGACGGCAAGGCCAATGCGCTGACGACCTCGATGATTGCCACGCTGATCGGAGCGGTTCGCGACGCAGAGGCAGACGACAACGTCGCCGCGGTCGTGATCCACGGCCGCGAGGGGAAACTGTCGGGGGGCTTCGACCTGTCGGTGATGATGGGTGACGACATAAACGCCACGATCAACCTCGTGGCCGACGGCGGCGAGCTGGTACGCACCTTCTATGGATCGGGCGTTCCCGTCGTGGCCGCCTGTACCGGGCACGCCGTCGCGGCCGGTGCGCTGATGCTGCTCGGATGTGATGTCCGCATCGGCGCCGACATCGACTGCAAGATCGGGCTCAACGAGGTGGCGATCAAGATGACGCTGCCCGATTGGGCGATGTCGATGGCCAAGGAACGCCTCAGCCGCCGCCACCTCCAGCGCTCGGTGGCCAACGCGCGGCTCACCGCGGCGAGCGAGGCGGTCGACGCTGGTTTCCTCGACGAGGCAGTGCCGGTCGATCAGGTGCTCGATGTGGCCGTGGCCCGAGCTGCGGAGATGGCCGCACTCGACCGCGCCGCGTACCGCAACACCGTGGCCAAGCTGCGCGGTCGAGTGCGGCCATCTCCGCCGCTCAGATCAGCGCAGACCGCGCCGCCACTACGTCGCCGGTGTAGCGCGCGGCGGCGCCCGGCGTTCGGGTCAGCCGGAGACCAGCCAGAGGACCGACAGCGCGATCCAGCTGACGACGATCGCCCAGAACAGGATCGGGTGCTCGGCGCGCGCGACTCGGCGGATGAAGTGGCTCTCGCCCGCTGCGACGTCGAACAGGGCCCAACCGACGAACAGCACGGCGAACACCCACACTTGTCCACTCAGCGCAGCGACCCACAGCAGCGTCAGTGCAATGCCGACCGGCCAGACCACCCGGCGCGAGTCGGTGCGGATGGAGTGCACCCAATGACTCATACCGCCGGTCCGGTCGCCGCGTGCTCGCTCGATGGCAGTCCGAGCGCTTCGGCGGTGCGCACGGGAGGGACGGGCGAACCATGCAGCCTGCGGTCGAGGAAGTGGTGGAAGTCGACCACGATGTGCTCCATCGCAACGAGCGGTCCGGGAGCGTATTCGCCCGACACACCACGTTGTACGCGTTCGCAGATCGCGCGGTCTTCGACGAGAAAGTCGGACATCCCGGCCAGGTAGCTGTTGGTGACCTGTCCGGCGAGCTTGCCGAGCAACCCCGATCGGTCAGGCGGCGGATCGGGCAGTGCGCTGCCAGTGACGACCATCGACGCGTCGTGCGCCGTGGGGTACACGGCCTCCCAGCCGAGGTAGTTGCGATCGGAGATGATGGCGACGAAGTTCGGAGGGATGCTCAGCAGTAGGTAGTTCCCGCCGCCCGCCAGGGATCCGCCGGTCACCGTGGCGTCGGCATTGCCGACGACGTAGTACGCGCCAGCCGTCGGGCTGTACGGCTCCAGCGTCGTCGGATGGACCTTGAACAAGTGATAGCTCTCCATTGCGTTGGCCATCACCAACTTCCAGTTCGCCGCCCACTGGTCGACCGTGCGTTGTCCCGGCCAGTGGTGCATGTCGTCGATGCCCGCGTCGATCACATGAGGCTCGACGTGCGCGAGGCGGTCGGCCACCGATGGTGCGTCGGCGTTGAGCGTGGCGAACACGAGTCCGTGCCACTCCTCAGCACGGTATGTCGCCAGGCAGTGTGCGTCGCGGTCGAGTTCCGGTGCGAAGGGCGCGGCGAGCAAGCGGCCCGCGTCGTCGTAGGTCCAGGCGTGATAGGGGCACTGGAACCGCGCCGCGTTGCCGGCGCCGTCCACGAGCGGTGTGCCGCGGTGGGCGCACATGTTGGACATCGCGGTGAGCTGGCCACGCTGGTTGCGCAGCACGATGATCGGTTGTCCGCCCACGTCGACGGCCACGAAGTCGCCTGCCTCGGCGAGCGCATCGGCGGTCGCCACGAAGACCCACTCGCGCCGCCAGATGTGGGTGAGGTCGATGTCGTGCGCCGCGGCGCGATAGGCGGACGCGGGGAGCGCTCGCTGTGGGTTGATCGGGTAGGGCAACGCTGCACTCCTCGGGGAATCGTTCAAAACAAATACGTTCGTATATACAATGAACGTTATCACGAGGAGGCCGCGACGGTACGGTGTGGCGATGGTCGGTCCTGCTGCGGCGCATGACGAGTGGGTGCACCGTCGGGTGACCACGCCCACTCGGGCGTTCGTGCTTGGTCTTGCAGACGACGACGGGCTCCTTGACGCCGGCGCGCTGTACGACGCAGCCGACGCCGCCGGGTTCACCGCAACCACGATGCGGTTGGCGCTGATGCGCTTGCGCGACGCCGGGGCGCTCACGGTCGACGGGCGCGGCCGCAACGCGTCGATCCGCCTGACCGAGCGTGGTCGGGCGGACCGCTCTCCCGACCTGGCGTGGGTCGCCGCGGCCTACCGGCTCGATGCGGGTCTCGACCCATGGGATCACATGTGGCATCTCGTGTCGTTTGAGATACCCGAAACCCAACGAGCTGCGCGCGACGCAGTGCGTGCGCGGATTGTCGATCTGTT
>JBCBSO010000556.1:0-2993 GCA_039819205.1 Actinomycetota bacterium | reverse complement strand
ACTACGGCATCCCGTTCCCGGGCACCTACGTGGTCGACGAGAACGGCACGGTGATCGCCAAGTCGTTCGAGCGCTCCAATGCTCATCGGGCGAGCGCGGATGCAGTCCTCGACAAGGCACTCGGCGACGTGCTCCTACCCACGGGCGAGCCAACGGTCGACACGGCCGATGCTCGGGGCATCCGCTTCTCAGCAACGCTGCACGGTGGCGGCGGCGTGTTTCGCGGCGCCGCGCTACGGCAGCTGATCATTCGCGCTGAGCTGCCCGACGGACTACACATCTACGGCGACCCCGTCCCCGACGGCATGGTCGCCACCACGTTCACACTGCTCGGACCCCCTGGCATCCGCCACGCACCCGTCGAGGCGCCGCCGACCGAACCGCTGCTGTTGCCCGGGGTGGGCGAGCTCCAGGTGTGGAGCGGCACGGTCGAGTTCGTCATGCCGGTGTGGGCCTCCGATGACATCGTCAGCCTCGTGCGCGCCGATCATCCCGACCAGGTGACGATCGAGCTCGAGATCCGCTATCAGTCGTGCGACGACCAGACCTGCGGTCTCCCGAGGACCGAGCGACTCACCCTCGACGTTCCGGTGCGCGCGGCGGTCGGGCCAGACCTTGCCGGCACGGTGATGGACGGCGTCGACCGCACCGGCATGGACACCGGCAAGTGGCTCGGCTCGCTCGTTCGCCGCGGCCTCGACGCGACGCCCGACCGCGAGGCGGCCGGCGAGTACCTCCAACGCACGGCGGCCTCCCTTGCGGAAGGACCTGGCGGCGACAACTAGGGCCAACGCTGACGAGCAACGTCGACGAGGTCGGCGATCACCTGCCGGTCATCGGCCCTCCGCCATGCAAGGGCGAGCGCTGAGGGTTCGAGGTCGACGACCGGCACGAAGGAGATGCCCGGGCGTTCATAGATGGCCGTGTTCCCTTCCGACAACAAGGCGGCGCCCAGCCCATTGACCACGGCTTCCATCGCCTCGTCGGCCGTGCGCGCCGTGGTGGCAATCGGGGCGGGAGCACTGCGACGATTGGTCGCCAACCACCGGTCACGCAGCACCCCGGCGTCGGGCGGAAGTGCCACGAGCGGGATGTCGATCATCTCGTCGAAGGTGATCGAGTGCCGCGCGGCGAACGGATGCTCGGACGCCAACGCCAACAGCACGGGTTCGACACGCAGCACGTGGTGATCGAACACCTGCGAATCCACGACGGGGAGCCAACACAGCGCAACGTCGCTGGTGCCATCTGCCAACCCGGTCGTCGGGTCGTCCCATCCGACTTGGTTGAGCTGCAGCGTCCATCCGGGCCGACGCACGGCGAGCCCCTCACCCAACTCGCCGATGATGCCGCGACCGATGCTGGTCTGCATCCCGACGCGCAGCATTGCTGCACCCGTGGCGGCTGCGTCGTTCACCGCGGCCTGCGCGGCCTCCCACGCGTCGATCACCGTGCGGGCTCGTTCAAGCAGAACGCGACCGGCTTCGGTGAGCGCCACGTTGCGCCGATCACGGTCGAGCAAGCGCACTCGTAGATCCGACTCCAGCTTGGCGATCTGCCTCGACAACGCCGGTTGCGACACGTAGAGCCGCTCCGCTGCGCGGGTGAAGTGCAGCTCCTCGGCGACCGCCACGAAGTACCGCAGGTCGCGTATGTGGACGTCCACGCCAGCACCCTACGCGCCCCTCCGTGCTTGATAACCAACGCGCATCACAGGAGGTCTTGGACTTCTCTCGCCGGCGGCCTCACCGTGGACATCAACACCCCCAACCGAGCCCCAGCCGGCTCGACCACACCGCACGGAGCTGCCAGATGTCCACCTTCACCACCGATCGGATCCGATTCGACTCCCACGGCGACCGCTTGGTCGGCGACGTGTTCCGACCCGTGGAACAACCCTCGACCCCGGCGCCCATCGTGGTGGTCACGGGTTCGTGGACCACGTCGAAAGAACAACAAGCCAACTTCTACGCCCGCCAACTCGCCGCACATGGCATTGCCGCGATGACGTTCGACTTCCGCGGGTTCGGCCAGAGCGAGGGTGCCCCACGCGACTGGGAGAACCCGGCGCGCAAGGCCGAAGACATCCACGCGGCGATCGGCTTCGCCAGCAGCATCGACGGCGTGGACGCCGGGCGGATCGGCGCGCTCGGCGTCTGCGCATCGGCTGGCTATCAAGCGGTCAATGCCAGCAGCGACGACCGGGTGGCCGCGCTCGGGCTGATCGCTCCGTGGCTGCACAACACCGAGTTGGTGGCGCCGTACTACGGCGGCGCTGAGGGCGTCGCCCAACGCATTGCACTCTCGAAAGAGGCCGAGGCGACCTACCGCGCCTCCGGTGTGGTCGAGTTCATGCCGGCGATCTCCGAAACCGACGAGTCGGCCGCCATGTACGGCCCGTACGACTACTACCTCGACCCCGAACGAGGCGCGATCCCCGAGTGGGACTCGCGCCTGGCGGTCATGTCGTGGGAACCGTGGCTGCAGTTCAACCCGATCGAGGTGGCCCCATCGATCTCGGTCCCGGTGCAGATGGTCCACTCCGACGACGGCGCCGTGCCCGATGGCGCTCGGTCGTTCTACGACCAGCTCGCCGGCCAGAAGGACATCATCTGGACCACCGGCGGCCAGCTCGACTTCTACGACCAGCCAGCGCAGGTGACCGTGGCCGTCGATGCCATCGTCGAGCACTTCCGCACCCACCTCTGATCGACGCCCCGCACCGATACACCGACCGAATGTGGACACTCGGCGGCGACTACCGGTTCGACCTCGAACGGTCGGACACCGGATGGAAGATCGCGGCGATGACCATGACGGCCGTGTGGCAACAGCCGGGCGGACTGCCCGGCAGCTAACTCGACTGCAGGAGCTGCATCAGGGCATCGACTGCGCCCATGTCGAAGTAATCACGCCACAGCGCGATCTCGCCGGTTTCGTTCAGCTCGAACACGCCGACCACCGGGGTCTGCAGTACATCCAGCCGATTGGCG
>JBCBSO010000555.1:0-2998 GCA_039819205.1 Actinomycetota bacterium | reverse complement strand
CGACCGGCGTGCCGCTCGCCAAGGTGGCAACCCGTGTGATGCTGGGCGAAACGCTTGCGGAGCTCCGCGAGAACGGCGCGCTACCCGCCCCGGTCGGGGGCCACGTCGCGGTGAAAGAGGCGGTGCTGCCGTTCAGTCGCTTCCCCCAGGTCGATCCAGCGCTCGGCCCGGAGATGCGCTCGACCGGCGAGGTGATGGGCATCGCCGATGGGTTTGCCAGCGCCTTCGACAAAGCCGAACTCGCCGCCGGGACCGTCCTGCCCACGAGCGGCATGGTGTTCTTGTCGCTCGCCGACCCCGACAAGCCGGCCGGCCTCGTGGTCGCCCGGCGGCTGCGCGAGCTCGGCCTGGCGATTGCCGCCACGGCTGGTACCGCCGACTATCTCGAACGATATGGGTTGCCGGTCGATCGGCGCCTCGACACGGTGCAAGACCAGCGTGACGACGGGACCACCGCCGTCGATCTCATCGCTGCTGGTGAGATTTCGTTCGTTGTCAACACGCCGCGCGGCCGTATCGGGCGTAGTGATGGCGACCACATTCGCAAAGCGGCCAGCCTGCACCGAGTCGGTTGTGTCACCACGATCAGCGCCGCGCTCGCCGCCGCCGACGGGTTGGCCCACCGTCGCGAGGCGGCCACCGTGCGCTCGCTGCAGCGATATCACCAGTCCGGCGTGTCGGCGTAGGCGCTCGTGGCCGGTGACGTCGACACCCGAGTGCGCGTCGGTTCGCTCGCGCTCGACGCGCCGGTGATGACGGCATCGGGCACGGCCGGGTTTGGTTCGGAGCTTGGCGGGTACTTCGACCTGCGGGCCATCGGAGCGGTTGTCACCAAGTCGCTCTCGGTGATGCCGTGGCCGGGAAACCCGGCGCCGCGAGTCCACCCGACCGGCGCAGGAATGATCAACGCGGTCGGGCTGCAGGGCCCGGGCGTCGAGCGCTGGCGTGACGACTACCTGCCGCAGTTGGTCGACACCGGTGCCACCATCGTGGCCAGCATTTGGGGCCGCACGGTCGAAGAGTTCGCCCAGGCTGCTGACGAGCTGGCCCCGGCTGCCGGCCACATCAGCGCGGTCGAGGTCAATCTGTCGTGCCCCAACCTGGAAGGAAGGGGCGGCATCTTCGCTCACGATGCTGCACTGTCAGCGGAGGTGATTGCCGCCACAGCCGGATGCGGTCGGCCGCGGTGGGCGAAGCTCAGCGCCAACACCGACCGCATCGTCGATGTGGCCGCAGCCGCAGTCGAGGCTGGCGCCGAGGCGGTCACGTGCATCAACACCTTGTTGGGCATGGCCTACTCGCCCGATTCGTTCACGCCCGCGCTGGGAGCGGGGGGCGGCGGACTATCGGGCCCACCGATCCACCCGGTAGCCGTTCGCGCCGTGCACGACGTGCATGCGGCACTGCCGGACATTCCGATTGTGGCCGTCGGTGGTGTCACGACGGGGTGGGACGCCGTCGAGATGATGTTGGCCGGAGCGGTCGCCGTTCAGGTCGGAACCGCCACGTTCGCCGACCCGCGTGCTCCGTTCGAGATCCAGTCGGCCATGGTCGAGTGGTGCCGTGCACACGGGGTCGACCGCGTCGCCGACATCGGCGCGCTAGCGTGACGTCATGGCAACTCCACCGCAGTTGACCCCCGAGCAACGGGCAGCGGCGCTGGCCAAGGCGGCCGAAGCCCGCGCCGCCCGCGCCGAGATCAAGGCGCGACTCAAGATGGGCTCGATGACCCTCACCGAGGCGCTCGACTCCGAGGACGTCAACGTCGGGAAGTTGAAGGTCGTCTCCCTGCTCGAGTCGCTCCCCGGGGTCGGCAAGGTCAAGGCACGTCGCGTGATGGAAGAGATCAACATCGCCGACAACCGTCGCGTCCAAGGCCTCGGCCCGCAACAGAAGCAGAAGCTGCTCGAACAGCTCGGCGACTGAGCAACCGCGGGTGATCTTCGTCGTTTCCGGTCCCGGAGGCGTCGGCAAAGGCACGATCGTGTCTGAACTCGTACGCCGCAACCCAGCGCTCTGGCTCAGCCGATCGTGGACCACCCGCGAGCGACGTGCCGGCGAAGACGTCGACGCCTACGTGTTCACCGACGCAGCAACCTTCGAAGACCGCATCGCGGCGGGCGGCTTTCTGGAATGGACGGAATTCCTCGGCAACTACTACGGCAGCCCGGTTCCCGGCTTCGACATCGGCGAGGTCGAGCGCGATGTGGTGCTGGAGATCGAAGTCGACGGGGCGCGCCAGGTGAAAGCGTCGCACCCAGAAGCGGTGCTGATCTTTGTGCTGCCCCCGAGTCGAGAAGAACAAGAGCGTCGGCTGCGCGGTCGCGGCGATCCGAACAACAAGGTCCTGGCGCGGCTGAAGAAGGCCGAACTCGAAGAACCGATCGGTCGAGAACTCGCCGATTACTTGGTGATCAACGACGAGCTCGACGACACCGTGGCCGAGCTCGAGGCGATCATCGCCAAGTCCCGGTGATCATCGCTCACTCCCGGTAGGATTGACCCGCTATGGCGCTCGACCACGACACCATGATCACGCCGCCGATCGAGTCCTTGCTCGGTCGCGTCGACTCCAAGTTCTCGCTCGTGACGCTTGCGTCCCGTCGAGCTCGGAACATCAACTCGTACTTCAACCAGCTCGGCGACGGCCTCGGTCACATGATCCCGCCACAGGTGTCGTCGGTGGCGCGCAAGCCCCTGTCGATCGCTTTCGAGGAGATCTCCGAAGACAAGATCGTGTGGACCGAAGCGCCCGAAGAGCCCGAGTACGACCCTGAGGCCGAAGCCCAGGCGATGGCCGACGCCGCCGAAGCGTTCGGCGAGTCGACCGACGACGGCTGATCCGAACCATGGCCGAACCGGGGCCGCTGACCGGCCGCCGGGTGGTCCTGGGAATCACCGGCGGCATCGCCGCGTACAAAGCGGTCGACGTGCTTCGTCGACTCGTCGATGCGGGCGCCCATGTCGTCCCAGTGATGACCGCTGGCGCCGAGCGGTT
>JBCBSO010000554.1:0-3001 GCA_039819205.1 Actinomycetota bacterium | reverse complement strand
GGCCATCAAGTTTCGCAAGCGCGAGCAGTTGGCGGCCACTGTTCCAGTGGCCTCGAGGATGCCACCCTGGGCCGACTCGCTCGAGTACATCTCCATCATGCCGTCGGGGTTGACAAAGGGGTCAATGACAGCCCACGAGCCACCGCGCAGCTCGGCGAACGCCGAGTCGGTCGGCAGGGCCATCGGACGACGAGCCGTCGTGGTCCGCTTGGGCAGCGAGCCGTCGAGCGCCTTCCGCCGCTCCATCATGTACTGGTACTCGATCGAGTCAGGCGCCGGCTTGAGGTATGGCGGGTTGTTCTCGTCGATCGAGTCGCCGGGGATCTCATCGTGCAGGTGCAGCCGGTCGCGCATCTCGAGCAGCTGTTGCTTGGTCATCTTCTTGATCTGGTGGGTGGAGTTGCGCCCCTCGAACCCGGGGCCGAGCGTCCACCCCTTGATCGTCTTGGCCAAGATCACGGTTGGCCGCCCGGAGCCGAGATTCTCCACTGCTGCCTTGTACGCGGCGTACAGCTTGCGGTAGTCGTGGCCACCACGCGGCAGATTGCGCAGGTCGTCGTCGGAGAGATGCGACACCATCTGCCGCAGCCGTGGGTCGGGGCCAAAGAAGTTGTCGCGGATGAACTCACCATCTTCCACTGCGAAGCGCTGGTACTCGCCGTCGACGGTGGTGTTCATCTTGTTGAGCAGCGCGCCGTCTTTGTCTTGGGCCAGCAGCTCGTCCCACTTCGAGCCCCAGATCACCTTGATCACGTTCCATCCGGCACCGCGGAACACGGCCTCGAGTTCCTGGATCACCTTGCCGTTGCCACGTACTGGCCCATCGAGGCGCTGCAGGTTGCAGTTGATGACGAAGATCAGGTTGTCGAGTTGCTCGCGCGCCGCGAGCGAGATCGCGCCCAGCGTTTCTGGCTCGTCGGTTTCGCCATCACCGAGGAACGCCCAGACGCGGCTGGCGCTCGTGTCATCGAGCTCACGGTTCTGCAGATAGCGGTTGAACCGGGCGTGGTAGAGCGCAGTGATCGGCCCGAGGCCCATCGACACCGTGGGAAACTCCCAGAAGTCGGGCATCAACCGGGGGTGCGGATACGACGACAGGCCGCGGCCGTCGCGCCCGATCTCGCGGCGGAAGTGGTCGAGGTCGTCGCCGGTGAGCCGTCCTTCCATGAACGCACGGGCGTACACGCCGGGGGCAGCGTGGCCCTGGAAGTACACGTGGTCGCCGGGCGTGCCGTCGTCCTTGCCGCGGAAGAAATGGTTGAACCCGATCTCGTACAACGCAGCCGAGCTGGCGAACGTCGACAGGTGGCCGCCGATCCCGTCGGCGGCTTTGTTCGCCTTGACCACCATCATTGCTGCGTTCCAGCGAATGAATGCGCGGATCCGACGCTCGATGTGCTCGTCGCCAGGGAACCACGGCTCTTGCTCGCGCGGGATCGTGTTGACGTACGGCGTCGACACGGTTGCCGGGAACGACACCTGGCTCGCCGCAGCGCGCTCCATCAACCGGGTCAGTAGGTATCGAGCGCGCGTCTTTCCCCGGGCGTCGACGACGGCATCGAGGCTGTCCAGCCACTCCGATGTTTCGGTCGGATCGATGTCGGGGAGCTGGTGAACGTGACCGTCGAAGATCATGCCCCCAGTCTCTCACCGTTACCGACGGGTATGCGCCGAGATGCGCATGTTCTGCGACCGGCCATGTGCGTCGGCCGTGTTGATGTCAGGCGGCGACCCACCAGCCGGTGGTGTCGAACACGGTCTGGCTGAGCCTGTTGGTGTACAGGCACAGTCGTCCGTCGTCGGTGATGCCGGTGGTCACCGAGTTGGCCATCGCCACGCCCGCTGGCGCGTTGATCGACGACGTGGCCGGGCGGTTGCCGCAGCCATAGGCCGTCGTGAACCCCTGGCTCGAGGGTCGGACCATCGTGAGCGTGCCCGACACGGCCTCGGCGCCAGGCGGGGCAACCCGGGCGTCGATGGACTGGGCAGCACCGTGGACCGGGGCCCAGCCAAAGCTGGCGTCGCGAGTGTCAACGGTGCGGGTCGACGGCGCCGACACGAAGGCCAATCCGTCGGTCGTCTCCGCAGCGAACGTCCCAGTCAGATCCACGAGCACATCCACCGGTGAACTCGCCGCAACACAAATCTCGTCGGTCGATCCGGTAGGGACAAAAGCGGTCGAGGCCACCGACTCGATCGGCCGATAGTTGGTGTTCGACACGGTCGGCTGTTCACCATCGCACGGGTATGCGCGCAGGTTGCCGCTGCGCTGAGCGCCGGTGGCGGTGAGCGTGACGGCGACGGCGTCGGCTCCCGGTGGGGTTGGTACGCGGAGTACGTTCGCCCGCCCCGAGTTCCGGGTATCGACGAGGCGCTGCAGTGCGGAGGGCCGCAGGAGCGCCCCCGTGGCGTCGTCGACGAACACACCTTGCAGGTCGACGACCACATCGGTGGCCGTGTGGTTGTACACGCACACCTCGGCATCGCTCACGGCGGCGATGGCCATTGCGCCGCGCGATTGCCCGGTGGTGTGGTTGACGCTCGACCCCGCCGGCGCGCCGGTCGAGCAGCGGTGAGCGGTGAGATAACCATTGGCGCCCGGCTCGGCGCCGGTGACCTGCACCGCGGCTGCGGTGACCGACTCCGGGTCGAGGTCGTCGGGAAGGAACGGCGTGAGGTCGAGACGGAGCGTCGATCGGGCGGGCCGTCGGCCCGGTGGGTCGACGCGGGTATCGATCATTCGCACGGGCTCGACGGCGACGAAGGTCGACGGCGGACCCGATGGGTTCGGCAAGTTGACGTCGCCGGCGACCCGATTGCTGGTGGCCACGTCGGCGGTGAGTTGATCGGCGATCAGGATGGAGCGTTGCCGGTAGCCATTCGGCGATAGATGCACTCCGTCGGCGCTCGGGTATTGCCCGGTGGCGAACTCGGCTGGCCAATCCCATGTCCAGAAGTCGTCGCGCTCGGCGGCGATCTGGGCGAGCGCAGCGTTCCAGTT
>JBCBSO010000553.1:0-3001 GCA_039819205.1 Actinomycetota bacterium | reverse complement strand
TTGAACGGGCGTCCGAGCTCGTCCTCGATCGTCGACGCCCACTGATATCGCCCGGGTCGACCCGAGCGCGATGTGCCTGATTGAGTCGGTGGGTGCGTTACGGCGGTTGTCGTAGCGTCGGTGGTGCCGGTCGGTTGACTCGGAAGTGCCTGCCGCCTGCGGGTTGGCTTTGTATCGAACTGTCAGCCGGTCGGTGTCATCGGTCGGGGTGTGGCTCGAAAGAGGCGCGAACACGATCGGCTCGAATCAGGAGTGCCCACCCTTGGCTCCATCGCTGAGAGAAAGGCACCACTGTCATGTCCATCACGATTGGGATCGACCCACACAAGGCATCCCACACCGCTGTTGCGGTCGACGCGTTCGAGACCGTTGTCGACGAGATCTGTATTCGTTCTTGTCCGACCCAAGCCGCGTTGTTGCGGGAGTGGGCTGACGGCTTCCGCGATGATCGAGTGTGGGCGGTCGAGTCCGCCCAAGGCCTCGGTTACCTGTTGTCGCAGCAGCTGATCGCGGCGGGTGAGACCGTTGTTGATGTGCCGGCGGTGCGTGCCTCGAGGGTGCGCACGTTGAGCACTGGCCGGTCGCAGAAGAACGACCCCAACGATGCCCGCTCGGTCGCTATCGCCGCGTTGCGCGCCAACGATCTCGCCGCGGTGTTGCCCGACGATCACACCAGGATCTTGCGGCTACTGGCCAAGCGACAACGAGATCTGGGCCGGCAGAAGAACCTTGAGAGCTGTCGGCTGCATGCGTTGCTGTGTGAGATGTTCCCCGGCGGAGCCGAGTTCCGAATGACGTCGATGACCAGGGTCAACACACTGTTGGACCGTTACTCGCCGACCGACTCGATGAGTCGCCAACGCCTCGACCTGGCCCACGATCTCGTCAACTCGATCAACGAGATCACCGCCAAGATGAAGGTCTCCAAACGGCGTATCACCGCTGCGGTCAAAGCGTCGGGAACCACCCTGACCGACATCGTCGGGCTCGGCCCAGTCACTGCTGCGATCATCATCGGCCACACCGGCAACATCGACCGGTTCCCCACCCGGTATCGCTACGCCAGCTACAACGGCACCGCCCCGATCGAAGCATCCTCGGGCGACAAAGTCCGCCACCGGCTCAACCCGCGCGGCAACCGACAACTCAACTGGGCGATCCAAGTCATCGCCATCAGCCAACTCCGCCACGACACCATCGGCCGCGCGTTCTACGACCGCAAACTCGACGAAGGAAAGTCGTCCAAAGAAGCGCTCCGAGCGTTGAAACGACGCATCTCCGACACCGTCTACCGGCACCTCGTCAACGACGCCCAAGCACTCACCCGCTGAGCAACATGGTGGGCCCGGGAGGACAACCCAGGAACGACTCTGACTCCAGCGTGACCGGCCCCACATCCTGAACAGCCGGCTCTTCGGACAAGTCACTCCCGAACCCGAACACCGACCCTACGACCGACCCCGCCACCCGGCAAGAGGGTCAAGCTCTACGCGCCCCGACACCCCCGAAGAACCCCTTGACACCCAAAGAGGCATCGATATCGAGCGGGCATCGCCGCTGTTGGTCGGTGCGCGTTGTCGAACGGCATATCCCCGCTATGGCTGAACGCTCGGGTGGCGTTAGCGAGGTGATCGTGGGCTCGTGTGGAACTTTGGAGCGGGGTGCAGCGTCACACGTTCATGACGGCAGCGGCCGCCGGGATCCAGCCGAACTACCCGTCCCCTTCTCGGCACCGAACTGTGCCGCTACGAAACGATCTCTCGGCGACTATCTGCTGCGACCGCACCGGGCTTCTTGTGGTCGATCTGGGCGCCGTCAGGATCGCCCTTAAGCCAACGCCACAACGACGGTCTCCTCTTCTTGCGTCCCACACACGAAGACTACCCGGAGGCAGCGGACCACTCGGGCGCCGCCACCGCCTTGCGCGTTCCGCGCTGACTAGCAAACGCAACGGTGCCGTTCGCGGACGGTGTCGGGCGTGCTCCGAACGAGTGATTATGGAGTGGCTCGAGCGCACGACTGCGCCGGCTACCGGGTACTTAAGAGTTGTTCCGATGCGTTCCGGACCCGTTGCGCCGTCCCACCTTTCGGGAACCGTGACCGCTGGGCGCAGATCGGTGGTCGTGGTCAGTCGGAGGCAGCGAAGCTGTGGTACTGCGTGACCGTATCGAAGCCCATGTGTTCATAGACCGGCTCGCCCATCGGGCTGGCCTGCAACACACCGATCGTGCAGCCCAGATCGCGGCCTGCGCTGAGCGCCGTCGTGGTGATCGCGGCGCCGAGCCCGCGTCGCCGTAATCGCTCGCGCACACCGATCGAGTACACGCCTGCGACATCATCGGTGCGAAGCAACTGACCGCACACGCCCGGATCACCGTCGACGTATCCGACGAACCAAGAACAGCGGTCATCGGCAAGCGACGAGGCCGGGGCAAGGACGCTTGCCGCCTCAAGCGGTGCGCCGAAGGCCTCGGCGGCAACGACAGCAAAGTCGGCGAGCTGTGCCGCGTCAGTCACCGGCAGCATCTCAACATCGCTGTCCGGCCCCGGGAGGTCGGAGAGCGGCGCAAAGGCCATCCCGGGCTGGGTCGTCGCCGTCGGGTCCAGGCCAACCGACTCGGCCATACCGGCAACAGCGCTGGCGACGGAGTCCGGCGCCGTCACCCAGAACGGGACGCTGCGAGATGAGAGCCAACGTATTGCCGACGCCAGATCGTCGGGATCAGGTTCTGCGAACACGAACGCCTGGTTGAACAACGGAATCGGCACACCCACCGACGAGCAGCGGATCGCGCCGAACGTCTGCGACCTACCTCCTGCGGCGTGCTCGGCCGTGAAGTGCAGCCACGCCGCCCAATTCTCGTTCAGATCGGCCAACACATTCCGGCTCATCGAATGCCCCTCGTCGTCGGCACTCAAGGTAGACCGCTCAGGCTCACGCCGAGCGACCCGGTCGAGGGGCACCCGATATCGGCCCGAGTAGTGCACCGGTCATCGCGAC
>JBCBSO010000552.1:0-3007 GCA_039819205.1 Actinomycetota bacterium | reverse complement strand
ACCCCGTGCCTCGATCTGATACGTGGTGATGTTGGCGGGGTCGAGACCGCTCAGCACGCCGGCGATCTCCTGCTGCTTGGCGATAGTGAAGTCCTCGCTGATCGTCTCGTAGTCGCTGCTCGTGTCGATCAGCCCACGGGCGACGCTGGGGTCCCACGCTCCGGTGGACAGCAGCTCGTCGGCCACGCGGCGAATGAAGTCCTGTTGACGCGAGATGCGGCCCAGGTCGGAGGTGCCGTCGGTGCTCCAGGTGCCGTCGTCGTTCAGCGTCTGCAGCTTGCGCGACCGCACGTAGGCGAGCGCGTGGTCGCCGTCGAAGGTGTAGCACCCGGCATCGGGGACGTTGAGGCCGGTGTTGGTATCGCGCACCGGCGTGTCGAAGGGAACGCCCACCCCGCCGACGGCATCGACCAGCGTCTTGAACGCGCAGAAATCGACCTGGATGAAGTAGTCGACCGGCACGAAGAAATTGGCGAAGATCGTGTCGCGCAGCAGATTCGGGTCGTCTCGGTCGTAGGCGGTGTTGATGCGTTGTTGGCTCGATCGGCCAGGGATGGTCACCCACAGGTCCCGGGGGAACGACAGCACGGCGACCTGGTTGGTCGATGGGTTGACCCGCCACACCATGATCGTGTCGCTGCGTTCGCCGAGCGAACTGCGGTCGCCGAACGCTCCGGCATACGGCGAGTCGGGGTCGACGCAGTCGTTGTTGTCTGCGCCGGTGATCAGGAAGTTCCTCGCCTCGGGCTCGGCCGGCGGAAACGTCTCCACGGGCACCGCATCGTCGGACTCGGGTGCGTCCGCGGCGCCGTCGGCGGCGCCTTGAGCCCCGGGTTCGAATCCCGCATTGGCGGGTACTTCTTGGGGTTCGAAGGCCGGCACGAGGTTGCGGTCTTCGACGACGCGCTGGCCGACGTACAGCGCACTCGCAGCGGCGAAGCTGCCGAACGCGGCGATGAAGATCGCCACGATCGTCAGGCGTTGCATCCACGTACGCCGCTGACGACGCTTCGGGGGGTCCTCGCGCGTCAGCCCGAGGTCGGCAGGTGGCCTCGGCGGTGGCGGCGGGAGGTCGCTCGACATGACCCCCGGACGTTATCGGGGGCGCAGCGGCCGGTTATGGCAGGACGACGACCTTGGTGCCGAGTTGTGCCCAGTCCCACATCCAGATGGCGTCAGGGGTGGCCTGGCGGACGCATCCGCCCGACAGCGGTTGCCCCAGTTGGGAGATCGACTGTACGGGCCGTCCGTATTGGAAGGGGATCTCGTGGAATCCGATGTTGCCGCCCTCGCCGCCGTGGGCGAAGCGCACCATGTACTTCCAGGTGATGGTGGGATTCTGGATGGCGAAGGTGTGCAGCGAGCGCGACCACACCGAGTAGGTGCCCGGGCGAGGATCGAGTGGGGTTTGGCGGCCCGACACCTTGTGCGTCTTGGCGACGACCCCGTTGGAGTCGACCGCCCACACGCGCTGGATCGACTTGGAGTACACGACGCGGCGGCCCTCGCCCGAGTTCGCTGGCAACACCCACTCCGGTGGGGGCGGGGGTGGCGGCGGTTCAACGAGCTGCACCTGCTCGCCACGGGTTGGTGTCTGATCGGGCGCCTCGATCGGCGAGAGCGCCGGTGCTGTGGTGGTCGTCGATTCGGTCGACTCGGTGGCCTCGTCGTCGGTCTCGACTTCGACGGTGGCATCGGTTGCGTCGGGTTCTTCAGGCGCGGCGACCGCAGGTGCGGCCACCAGGAGTGTGGACGCGACTCCGAGCGCGACTATTCCCACCAGCTTCGACATGGCACCCGAGTGTAGGAGCACATTGGTGTGACGTGGGTCACACTATTTCGAAACAGTTACGAACGCGCCTGAGGCGGTGCGTTCTCGAACGATCGTCAGCTCGGGGCCGGTTCGACCAAGGTGACGTCGGCGCGCAGCTCGTCTGAGCCGTCACCGACGGCGAGGTCGAGGATCGAGCCGGCGTCGAGCAGGTCGCGTCGGCCGACGTCGATCGCCGCATGCAAGTTGGTTGGTGCCGATACTTCCACCGAGGCGACCTCGGAGCGCTGACTGCGCTTGGCCTCGGTCTTGGCTCGACGCACGAGCGTGAGCAACTCGATCGTGGGATCGATCAGCGCCGCGTCGGCCGACGGCCCGCTCGCTGTTGGCCATGGTGCGAGGTGGATGCTGCCCGGTTGCCACCAGCTCCATGCTTCCTCGGTGGCATACGGCAAGAACGGCGCAAGCAGACGCTGCAACGTCGACAGACCACTGCGCAATGCGGCGCGTGCCGACGCTGCCGCTGGAATGCCGTGGGCCTCGTAGGCGCGACTCTTCACCAGCTCGACGTAGTTGTCGCAGAACCACCAGAACAGCTGCTCGGTGCGTTCGAGCGCACGGGCGTAGTCGAGCTCGTCGAAGTCGGCGGTGGTCTCCGCAATCAGCGTGTCGAGCTTGGCCAGCATCGACCGATCGATCGGATCGGTGACCACGTCGGCCAGTTGCGCATCGTCGAGCTCAGCCGCTGACTCGTGGCCCGGGATCTCGCCCAACCCGAGCACGAATTTGCTCACGTTGAGGATCTTGTTGGCCAGCTTGCGACCGACCTTCATCTGATCCTCGCTGAACGCGGTGTCGACGCCGGGCCGGGCCGACCCCGACCAGTACCGCACCGCATCGGTGCCATACGTGTCGAACAAGTCCATCGGCGTGACGACATTGCCCTTCGACTTCGACATCTTCTTGCGGTCGGGATCGAGGATCCACCCCGACAGTGCAGCGTTGGCCCACGGCACCTCGCCAAACTCGAAGTGGCTGCGAACCACCGTGGAGAAGAGCCACGTGCGGATGATGTCGTGGCCTTGCGGGCGCAGGTCCATCGGGAACACGCGAGCGAACAGATCGGGGTCGTCTTCCCAGCCGCCGGCGATCTGTGGGGTGAGCGATGACGTCGCCCAGGTATCGAAGATGTCGGGGTCGGCGGTGAACCCGCCGGGCTGATCGCGCTGGTCGGCG
>JBCBSO010000551.1:0-3011 GCA_039819205.1 Actinomycetota bacterium | reverse complement strand
ACGACGGCGACCCGGTGACGACACGGATCACGTCGACGGAGGTGTCGCTGCGATTGGACGAGCCGAACCATCTGACGGACGGGGTCCACGCGCCTGAGCCGGTGACGGTGGTGGCGCTTCGAGAGGGGGTGTGGGACATCGGCGACGGTCGTCGTCTGGAGGTGGCGACGGTCGCGGGTCTGAGCGCGGCGAACGGGTTCGTGCGGGTGGACTTCTCCAGCGCGTTCGCGAGCGCGCCGGTGGTGGTGGCGCAGGTGCAGACGGCGAACGGGAGCGACTGGACGATCGCGCGGCTGGACGAGGTGACGGCGACGGGCTTCGAGCTGCGGCTGCAGAACGAGGAGGCGGTGGGCCGGACCGACACCGAGCAGGTGGTGGGGTGGCTGGCCCTCGAGGCGGGGGCGTTCGACTGGGGCGGGCTGGCGGCCCAGGCCTTCACCACGCCGCGGTCGGTCGACGAGGAACGAAGCGCCGACGACGAGACCGGGCACGTCGACGAACGCGCCGCCGGCCTCGCCTTCGAAACCGAAGGCCTCCTCACCGGCGATCTCTTCATCTGAAGCGTCGACCGCCACACAGCGCCCGCAAGTTCGGATCGGCAGATCAATCCGGGTCGCGCGCGACGCGGAACCCCAGATAGACGTTGCGGGCGTCCATGGCGTTCGCGCCTCGATAGGCGGCGCGAGCTCGGCTCGAGTCGCTCGCCCAAGCGCCACCGCGGACGACCCGCCTATCGCAGTCCGTGTCGGAAACCCGCGCATCTGCCGTCAACGGCCGGCCTTCATGACTCGGCGTCCAGCAGTCGGCGACCCACTCGTAGACGTTTCCATGCATGTCGCGAAAGCCCCATGCATTCGCCGGGTAGGTCCCGACCGACGAAGTGCCGCCGACGACACCAGCGACGTTTGCTGCTTCTGGATCGAGCTTTGAGCCGGTGACGAACGGCGAATTCTTACCCGCACGGGCTGCATACTCCCATTCCGCCTCCGTCGGCAGGCGGAACGACTTGCCGGCCACGTCACTCAACCATGCGACGTAGGCCGTCACGTCTCGAAAATCGACACAAACCACTGGGTGATCCTCGGTCTGCGGAAAGCCGGGCGTTTGCCAAGACCGCATCGGATCCAACCGCCAATCCTGTCCGTCGTGCCATGCACAGCCGTCGCCGGTGCGCCCTGTGGCCTCCACGAAAGCTCGATACGCTCCGACGGTGGTCTCCGTTTCGGCCAAGAGAAACTCCCCAACCGAGACCGGAACGACCGGTCCTTCGTCAGGATCACGCCCAACCTCGTCGACTGGCGAGCCGATCTCGAACGCGCCGGAAGCAACGCGCCGGAGTTCCGGACAGTTGGAGCAGTCGCGCATGACTTGGCTCCCGGCATCCCATCCCGCGGCGGCATCGGTGAGCTGCCAAGGGACCCGCCACTCTTCGAAGGCAAGTCGTATCGCCGTGATCGACGTGGCCCGCACCTCCTCCGCGTCGCCGTCGCGAACGACCATGCCGACGAGACCCCGAGCCGAGAGCAACGGCGCGCCTGACGTGCCGGGCCGGACCGCCAGCCCGTCGACGACGAGTTCGTCGTCGAGGCGATCGAACCGGTTGACGGCGCCAGGTGTCGCCGGAACGTACCAATCGTTGCTCCTGCCGACGAACCAGACGCGCTCCCCGGTGGGCACGTCAGCCGCGGTCGGGTCGACCACAGACCTGTGCCACCTGTATTCTTGTGGCGCCGGGACCGTGACCAACCCGACATCGAGGCGAGTCGGCGGCATGGCTCGGTAGGTTGCAGCCACGCGTTCGAATGGCCGGCCAAAGAAGCGGACACTCACGTCCGCCGCCACCTCGTCCGGCGCTCGGCCGCGCAACACATGGTCGGCCGTAGCGACCCACAACCTGCCGTTCTCCTCGGCGACGACGAACCCGAAGCCGCCACGCGGCGTACCGTTCTCCCACACCGCTTCGATGGCCACGACCTGGTTGCGCATCGTCTCGACCATCGGCGGCGCTTGTGCACCGACTACGCCAGGACTAGCGAACGCCACCAGTCCGATGGCGAGGCCAACGTGGCGCAGCGCTTGACTCACAGCCAACGGCGCAAGCCCCAGATCAAACCGAACAACGACGTCGTCGCGGCAAGGAAAAAGGTCAGCGGTTGGCTCTCAATCAGGAAGCGGAGGATGCTGGGGCTCAAATTGCGATCGTAAGTTTCCCCCGAGATGATCAAGCGGTCCGCCCGGCCGACGACCGTCGCCCGGACGGTTCCGTCCAGACCGAGTTCGAGTTCCCGTATGGTTGCGTCCACCCCTTCGAATCCCAAGCGCTCGCCCAAGTACGCAGTGATCGCTTCACCGACCTGCGGCAGCTCGATCGACGCTGACATGACGGACGATTCGAATGCGGGCTGAGACGTCGTCTCGGCAGGGGTTGGTCGCGAGAAACCCATGGCGGTCACCGGGATCCTCTCCAGGCCAACACTGTCTTGCAGGGTGAACTGCAGGCGGGCAGATCGGGCAGGTCCATCTACCGCAGCGTCGAAACTCAGTATCTCCGGCACCACGACCTCGAAGGGAGTAGCTTGGTCCGCGCCCATGACAGTGGTTCGGACAGTTCCGCTGCCGCTGAATTGCACGTTGCCTGCCGCCGCGCCGTCCATGACGGCAACGTCCACCACGGCGGGAGCCGTTCTGGCAATGTCGAACGTCGTTTCCGGATCGAGGCTGAAGCCGACGAGCGTGGCTCGATCCGCCACGAGAACGACCCGCGTGGCTTCTCCAGGTTGCGAACCGGCCAGTCTCGGGTCACTGAACTCTACCTCGGCATCGTCGAGTACCACTGGCGAAGCAGCCAGAGCGAATGCCGTCCGCGACGACCAGAGCGCCTCGGGCGCGATCGTTGCGGTCATCGACGTGCTTTCGATGGAGGCGACGAAGGCAGTGCTGAGGCCGAGGCTGTCGATCCGAAGCGTCCAAGCCGCGGCAATCGTGGCGCCGGACATCAGGGCGACGACCAG
>JBCBSO010000550.1:0-3016 GCA_039819205.1 Actinomycetota bacterium | reverse complement strand
GACCAGGGCAGTTGGGCCAGCTCGAGCTTGACGATCACCGTCCCCGCTCCCCCGCCTCCGCCGCCCGATCCTCCGACGCCGCCCGCTCCGACGCCCGCGCTGTCGGCCACGCCTAACCCGGTCACCGCTGGAGCGACCGCCACGGTGCGTGGATCGGGATTCGCCCCCGGCGAGTCGGTGACGGTCGGTTTCGCCGGCGACATGGTGCAGGCCACGGCCGATGGCAACGGCGACCTGCAGGTGGCGCTCCCGGTCGCACCCAACGTGCCAGCGATGGCCCACCCGCTCGACGCCAATGGCTCGGCGGGCACGTCGGTCACGATCTCCCTCACCGTCGATCCGCAGCCGTCACCTGCTCCGACGCCAGCACCAGCCCCAGCGCCAACGCCGCGCACGCCGGTCCCGGTGACGCCACCGGCGACCACTCCCCCGGCGACGACTCCCCCGGCCGCTCCTCCGACGAGCGCTCCGGCCGAGACCGACGCCATCGACGACACGGTCACCGACGACACCGTCACCGGTGCCGTCGATTCCACCGAGGGAACGACCGAGTCGTCCACCGAACCGGACGCCGACGCCGATGCCGATACGACCGGCGATGAGGAGATCACGGCATCGATCGTGATCGACGACAACGACCAGTCGGGTCGTTCGCTGCTCCAGCTGTTGTTGCTGGTGGTGGCGTGTGCCGCCGCCGCAGCCGCCGTGGCCCTCGGCGTGTTCGCCGTCCGCGGGCGCAACACCGCAGCCGCCTGATCTCCGACGGTGCCGCAGGTCGATGGCCTGCGGCACCGTCGCGTCCGGGGTCAGCTGACCGACTATTCGGCTGATACGGCTCGGGCGAGGCCGGGAACGTCCTCGGCAAGCTGGCGCCACACGGCGCGATCCACGCCGTCATGGATCAGGTGCGCATTGCGCTCGAAGTCGGCCGCCGGCAGCGTGCCGATCCAGCTGCGCATCAACGACACACGATGCTCGGCCGAAATCTTGGTAATCATCCACGGGAGCAATCGTGGCGCCAACCACGCCGGCGTGTCGGCGTGGATCTTGCTGAGAATCGCCACCTGTTCGTCGGCCGTGAGCCGGCGCAGCACTTCGGCGGCGAGGTGCTCGTCCTCCCAGTGGATGTGCTCGATCAGGTCGGGCACGAGCGCATCGAGCCCGTCGCGAATGCGAGTCAATGGGAGTTCCACATCGTGATCGGCATCGGCGAAGCGCAACTCGATGGCCGCGGTTTGGATGTCGTAGATCGAGGTGAGCTCGTCGTGGTGTTGTGCCGTGAGACCCTCGGGAACGTTGATCCCCGCATCGCGCAGCATCGGAAAGACGATGCCGTCCTCGCCCTTGGAGTGGACGATCAGCACGTCCATGAAGAACGCGGAGTCGTCGGCGAACCGGGCGACCTCGTCACGGTCGGAGGGCGACAATGCGTGAGCCCTGGAGCGCAGCTCGTGCGCCCCGGCTTCGATCGCCTCGTGGATGTCGAACCAGCTCTGCATCGGACCATCAACCCACGTCATGGAACCCACCGTAGGTGCTCGCCAACGCCGGTAACACCTCCGCGCAGGCCCACCGGCGTCGTAACCTGCGGCTGTGGTCGCATGGCATCGAGCCCTCGTGACGGGCGCGTCGAGCGGTATCGGCGCTGCGCTGTGTCGGCGCCTCGACATGCGCGGCACTGCAGTCGTGCTCGTTGGCCGCGACCAGCAGCGTTTGTCGTCGGTCGCCGACTCGCTCTCCGTCGAGTCGGAGTTGCTCGTCGCCGACCTGTCCACCGCGGCGGGACGCGATCGAGTGTGCGCACGCGTCGCCGCAACCAGGCGTCCGATCGACTTGCTCATCAACAACGCCGCGATCGGCGCGTCGGGATGGTGGGAGGAGATCGAACCCGCCCGCAACCTGGAGATCATCGACACCAACGTGATCGCAGTGCAGCAGGTACTCGACGCGTTTCTTGGTGCGGCGCGCGGACACGATCGTCGACCCGTCGCTGTGGTGAACATCGCGTCGGGTGCTGCGGAGATGCTGAGACCTCGACAGGCGGTCTACGCCGCCACGAAGGCGTACGTTTTGAGTGTGACGCAGTCACTCCACGATCAGTTCGCCGCGCATCACATCCACGTGTCGTGCGTGATGCCGGGGTTCACCCGAACCGGGTTCCACGAGCTCGCCGGCTACACCGCCGACGATCTCCCGGCTGGCGCGGCGTGGCTCGAGCCCGACGAGGTCGCCTCGGCCATACTGCGCGCCGCCGACAACAACGAAGCGGTCATTCGAACGGCACGATGATCGAGATCGTGACCTTCAGGCTCCGCGCCGGCGTTGATGCGTCGACGTTCGTCGAGGTGCTCACTCGCGTGCAGACCGCGTACTACTACCACCAGCCTGGATTCGTCAGGCAGACGTTCGGACGCGACGACGACACATGGCTGATCCTGACGACGTGGGCGTCGGCTGACGCGGCCACGGCCGCCCACGCAGCTCGCGCAACGCTGCGCGGCGACGTGAGCGCCGACATGGAGACGATCGCCGCGTTCATCGAAGACAGCCGCACCCAGCGATTCGTCGGCGTCGACTAGCGCCTGCGGTGTGGGTGGCAGTTACTGCTGCACGAGCATCACGCTGTTGCCCTCCGGATCCTCGATGGCCGCCAACGTTGGCCCATCGGGGACGTCGAACGGTTCGCCGGGAGCGACGAACTCTGGGATCTGCGAATACTGTTCAATATTGGCCTTTGCGGCGGCGACGCCGTCTTGAGCCAGCGCCGATGTGGCTGCGGCACCGGCGGCGAGCGCCGCAATGGCCGCAGACGCGGTCAGCTTTCGTATCATCGCTCTCTCCTTCGGGTTTTTGTTTTGGCTGGGCTCAGCGCATCCCATCGCGGGCGGCGCGGGTCGCGGCCTCGTCCAGTGCGCCGTTTGTAATCACGACGCCGTAGTCTTCCTTGGCCTTGGTCTCACAGATCAGGCCATCAAGGACGTCGGCCAGAACCGCCTCGGGCGGCCGCTCCATGGCA
>JBCBSO010000549.1:0-3017 GCA_039819205.1 Actinomycetota bacterium | reverse complement strand
TTGTGGTGATCGCGCTGTACGTCGGGGCGTTCTTCGTCCACCCAGACCTGCGGACCACACCGCGCACGTCGCGCCGGTGGTCGCCTGCGGTCGGCGCCGTCGGCGGCGCCTTTCAAGGGGCCGTGGGCATCTCCGGCCCGATCGTGCAGGCCTGGGTGCACAGCTACCGACTCCCGCAAGCGGCACACATCTTGTCGGTGACGACGTTGTTCGGCATCACCGGCGTCGTGCAGTCGATCGTGCTGGCCGTCGACGGCGAGTACACCAGCGGCCGACTCGGGGCATCGCTGTTGGCCTGCATCCCCGTCGTTGCCTCGATCCCCATCGGCACACGACTGCGCAACCGAATGACGAGTCGCACCTTCGATCTCGCCGTGGTCGCTGTGCTGGTCCTGTCGGCCGCCGCACTCCTGTTGCGCACCCTGTAACAGTCGCCTCAACGACCATCGTCGCAGCGCGACGAACATCAGCCGCGCGGGCTCGTTACCGTCGCGGGGTGGCTCGGGTGCCGGCGGTCCTGTCGGCGGTGTTCTTGGCGATCACCGCGACGCTCATTGCCGCGCCCGCTGCCCAAGTGGCGGCCGACGACGGCCTGCTGTTACCCGGTGAGGTGCTGCGCGTGCCGGTGCCCGAAGCGTTTGGCGGCAAGACGGTGCTCGGCCAGCTCACCGTCGATCGGGTCACGGGGCGCGGGTTCGTCACGGCCTATGGCTGTGCCGACGGTCCGCCGCGTAACGACGCCGGCGAGATCGCGCGTTCCGACCTGAACTTCAACGGCGCGGTATCGCCGGTGGCGTCCAACCGACTGATCGTCGAGGCTGACGATGCGGGCGACATCTGCTTTGTCACTCACCGCCCGGCGGCGCTGATCGTCGACGTCAACGCCACGTCATTCGATACCGGCATCACGTCGGTCCCCAACCAGCGGACCGACACCCGCGAACGTCCAACCGGCGAGCAGACGATCGCCGCTGGCGGCGTGCTGCGAATCGCCGTGCCGCAGGCCGCCGGTGGCCGAACCGTGGTGGGTCAGCTCACGGTGGATCGCGCCAACCAGCGCGGCTTCGTCACCGCCTATCCGTGCGCTTCGGGGCTGCCGCGCACGGCCGACGGACGGATCGCCCGCTCGGACCTCAACGTCGACGGCACGATCAGCCCGGTTGCCTCCAACCGCCTCGTCGTCGCCGCCGACACAAACGGCGAGGTCTGTCTCTTCACGCAGCGTGAGGTGGCGCTGATCGTCGACGTCAACGGCATCACCGACTCCGGCATCGAATCGTTCGCCAACACACGCATCGACACGCGCGTGAACGCGGCCGGTGAGCAGATCGTGCCCGCCGGCAACCTGCTGCGCGTCGAGGTACCCGCCGCGGCGGGCGGGAAGACGGTGCTCGGTCAGCTGACCGTCGATCGGTCGGCCGAGCGTGGCTTTGTCACCGCCTATGGCTGCGCCGACGGGCTGCCGCGCGACGACGCCGGCGACGTTGCGCGATCCGACCTCAACGTCGATGGCACGATCGGGCCCGTTGCGTCCAACCGGCTCGTGGTGGCCGCTGACGACGACGGCCACATCTGCGTGTTCACCCAGCGCGCCGTCGCGCTGATCGTCGACGTCAATGCCGTGTCGACCGACACCGCGATCAGTGCCTTCCCGAATCGTCGCACCGACACCCGCAACGAGGCGCCCGCCCCAGGCCCGGTCGTTCCGCCCGACGGCGGCGCACCGGTGTGGCCGCCGTACGAGCCGGCGCCGCCACTGATCGGCATCGCCGCACTCACCGGCGAGCCTGCTGACACGTCGGTCACCGAGCGCCCGATACTGGCGGTGAAGATCGACAACTTCGGACCAGCCCGTCCGCAGTGGGGACTCGACGATGCCGACACGATCATCGAGTTGAACGTCGAGGGGGTGACGCGGTTCATGGCGCTGTTCCACTCACGGCTACCCGACCGGGTCGGGCCGGTGCGCTCGGCACGCACCGCTGATCTCGATCTACTCGCCGGAATGAACCGCCCGGTGTTCGGCTTCTCGGGCGCCAACCCGGGGGTCACTGCGTGGATCGCCAACGCGTTCGACGCTGGCGTGCTGAGCGACTTCACCGCCCAGCGCAACCAGTGTTACGAGCGGTCGCCAGACCGACCGGGCCCGCACAATCTGCTGCTCGATCCGACATGCGCGGTGTTCACTGCGCTCGATCGGGCGACGCCGCCCGGCGCAGCCCAGCCGTTGTGGAGCATCGACGCGACATGGGTTCCACCAGCCGAGGTCGCCATCACGCCGGCCTCGTCGTTCGCCGTCGGCATGGACGGCACTGACCCCGAGTGGAGCTGGACCGGACAGCGGTATGAACGCCGCCAAGACGGGGCGCCACACCTGGCCGAGTCGGGCGACGTGATCAGCGCTAACAACGTGGTCGTCATCCGCACCGAACATCCGCCGTCGGTGGTCGATGCCCGCTCGCCGAATCCGCTGACCGTCGGGACCGGCGCGGCCATCGTGTATCGCAACGGTGTCGCCTTCGACGCCACGTGGTCGCGGGCCACGCCATACGACCGATTCTCGTTCTTCGACACTGCGTCGGGGCTCCCGATCCTGCTCGACCGCGGCACCACCTTCATCCATCTGGCACGCCCGTAGCGACACCCCGTCGCTACACTGTTACGACAAACCAGGGGAGCTCGCCGGACCGGCGGGCTGAGAGGGCGGACGCCTCCGCCGACCCGTGAACCTGATCCGGATAATGCCGGCGGAGGGAGTCATGAACGAATCGATCGTCATCATCACCGGTTCGGCGCCGCTCGCGCCGTCTGCGGTCGAGGCGATCCCCGACGAAGCGATCCTCCTCGCCGTCGATGGCGGGCTCGATCACGCGCTCGCCGCAGGGCTGACGCCCTCGGGCCTGATCGGTGATCTCGATTCGGTCACCGAACCAGGTCTCGTGTGGGCGGCGCGCAACGCAACGATCGACCGCCACCCGGCCGACAAGGACGAGACCGACACCGAGCTGGCGTTGGCC
>JBCBSO010000548.1:0-3035 GCA_039819205.1 Actinomycetota bacterium | reverse complement strand
GTCACGGGTTTCGTTCCGGGCGCACCCGATCACACGTGCGTGACAGTTGGGGTCTGACCCCTGCTGTCACACTGTTCACGACTCGCTAGGCGGGCAGCATGCCGATGGCGCGTTGGGCTCGATCGAGGGTCGCCGAGGCGACCTCGCGTGCTCGGTCAGCGCCGATGTGCAGTAGACGAGCCAGTTCGCCGCGGTCCTCGATCAACTCCAGATAACGAGTGCGGATCGGATCCAACGTGGCGACGACCGCTTCGCCGGTGTCGACCTTGAGCCTGCCGTACTGCTCGTAATGGTCGGCCACCGTGGCGGGGGAGCGGCCGGTCACCGCCGCGTTGATCTCGAGCAGGTTGGCCACGCCCGGCTTCGCCTCACGGTCGTAGCGCACCGCATCGACGCCGGTATCGGAGTCGGTCACGGCGCGCTTGAACTTCTTCAGCACCACACCGGGCTCGTCGATGAGGTAGACGCATCCGGCGTTGGAGTCGTCGGACTTCGACATCTTCGACGACGGGTCCTGCAGGCTCATCACGCGCGCACCGGCAGCTGGCGTGACCGCCTCGGGGACCACGAAGGTCTCGCCGAAGCGGTGGTTGAAGCGGATCGCCGCATCGCGGGTGATCTCCACGTGCTGCCGCTGGTCATCGCCGATCGGGACTTCGTTGGCGTCGTACAGCACGATGTCGGCAGCCTGCAGCGCCGGGTAGGTGAACAGTCCGCCGGAGATGAACTCGTTCTGGCGCTTGGCGGTCTTGTCCTTGAACTGCGTCATCCGCGACAGCTCGCCGTACGAGATCGTGCACTCCATGATCCATCCGAGCTGGTTGTGCTCGGGGATGTGGCTCTGCACGAACACCGTGGCCCGCTCGGGGTCGAGGCCGATGGCGAAGAGCATTGCGGCCAATTCAACGGTTTGGGCACCGATGACCCCGGGCTCTTCGATCACGGTGAGGGCGTGCAGATCGACGATGCCGTGGAACGCGTCGTGATCGTCCTGGCCCTCGGCCCAGTTGCGCAACGCTCCGAGGTAGTTGCCGAGGTGGACATCACCGGTGGGCTGCATGCACGACAGCACCCTGGGGGTCGACGGAGCGCTCATGGGGCGCCGACGATACCCCGATCGCGCCGGTCGGGCCCGGTAGTTTGGGGCTGATGGCTGTCGACGTCGCCACCCCCGTGTACGAGGGGCCCTTCGACCTGTTGCTGCAGTTGATTCTCGCCGAGCAGGTCGACATCTACGAGATCAACCTGGTGACCATCGTCGATGCGTATCTCGTCGAGATCGAGCGGATGCAACAGCTCGACCTCGACGTGGCCACCGGGTTCGTGCTGATCGCCGCCACGTTGGTGGAGCTGAAGGCACGCCGGCTGTTGCCCGATCAGGGCGACGTCGATCTCGACGAGGAACTCGCGCTGTGGGAAGAGCGCGATCTCTTGCTGGCTCGGCTGCTCGAAGCCAAGACCTTCAAGGACGTCGCAGGAGTGTTTGCCACGCTCGCCGACGACGCCGACCTCAGCTTCCCTCGCCAAGTCGGGCCCGACGAGCGTTTCGATGGCATCGCCCCAGACCTGCTCGAAGGCACCAGCGTGACCCGTTTGCGCAACGCGGCGATTCGTGCGCTGACACCGCCGGCCGTCCCCGTGGTCGACCTGCACCACGTCACGCCCATCACCGTGACCGTCGCCGACGCTGTTGCCGAACTGGTCGACGAGCTGCCGCGCGCCGGGCGGATCTCGTTTCGTCGCCTCACCGATGCGCTCGTCGATCGCATCGAGGTGATCGTGCGCTTCCTCGCTGTACTCGAGCTGTTCAAGCAGGGTGCCGTCGAGCTCGACCAGACCGAGCGGTTCGGCGATATTGCCATCACCTGGATCGCCGACGATGAGTTCGACCGCAGCGCCGTGCTGGTCGATACGTACGAGGGCTGATCAGCATGACCGACGCATCTGAACCGTCACTTGGCGCGTTGATCGAATCGATCGTGCTCGTCGCCCACGACCCGGTGCCGACGGAACTACTCGCCCAACTGCTCGAACGGCCCATCGACGAGGTCGACGCCTGCTGCGACGAGCTCGCCGAGGCGTACCGGAGCGAGGGGCGCGGCTTCGAGCTGGTGCACGTCGCGGGTGGCGTGCGTTTCCAAACCGTCGCCGATCACGCTCCGTGGGTCGAGCGGTTCTTGTTGTACGACCAGCGCGCCCGTCTGTCGGGGGCCGCGCTGGAGACACTGGCAATCATCGCCTATAAGCAGCCGATCTCGCGCGCTCAGGTGGCGGCGATCCGCGGGGTTGATCCCGATGGGGTGCTGCGCACGCTGCAGGCGCGCGGTTACGTGGCGGAGCTTGGCCGCGACGACGGGCCTGGCCAAGCAATTCTGTTCGGCACCACGCCGACGTTTCTCGAACGTCTGGGCCTGCGTTCGCTCGACGATCTGCCCCCCATCGCGGAGTTCATCCCCGGACCCGAGGTGGTCGAAGCGCTTGAAGACGGGCTGCGGATCACCCCGTCGATCGACGTCGACGCGCCGCCGGCGTGATTCCCCCGTGACGCCGCCCGTCGAGCCGCCGCTGTGGGAACAGTTGGGTGGCGACGACGAGCGCGGGGAGCGGTTGCAAAGGGTACTCGCCCAGACCGGTCTTGGCAGTCGGCGCGTCTGCGAGGACTTGATCGCCGCGGAACGTGTGACCGTCAACGGTGAGGTCGCGGTGCTGGGACGACGAGTCCACACCGACCGTGACCGCATCGAGGTCGACGGAGCGCCGATCGGTGTTCGTCCAGACCAGGTGTATTACCTACTGAACAAGCCGGCAGGAGTCATCACGACGAGCAAGGACACCCACGGCCGGCGCACCGTGGTCGAACTTGTGCCTGCGTCGCCACGCGTGTTCTCGGTCGGCCGCCTCGACGCCGATACCGAGGGCCTCCTGTTGCTCACCAACGACGGGGAGTTGGCCAACCGGGTCGCCCACCCGTCGCACGGACTCGAGAAGGAGTATCTGGCCGAGGTGGCCGGCGGACGCGTCGCCGCCGGGTCGTT
>JBCBSO010000547.1:0-3036 GCA_039819205.1 Actinomycetota bacterium | reverse complement strand
GCCGGTGGAGTCCATGATCGCCTGCCAGGTGAAGGCCACGTCCTCGGCCGTGATCGGTGAGCCGTCATTCCACGTTGCACCGTCGACGAGGTTGTACGTGATGGTGAACGGGTCCTCGGTGATGAGGCCGTTCTCCAGGCTCGGCGCCTCTTCGATCAGCGGCGAGGCTTGGTAGTTGCCGTCGGCGTCGACTTCCATCAGCTTCGGCAGGATGTGATGGATCACCGACCAGGTGAGCCACGACGCGTTGGCGCACGACGTGACGGGGTTGAGGCAATCCGGCCACTGCTCGGCGGCGAACACGACACTGCCAGCGGCCGCACCGTCGCCAGTGTCGGGCGCATCGGTCGAATCGCTCGCCTCGGTCGCGTCGGTCGAGCCGGCGGTGTCGCCCGTCTCGGCCGTGCCGTCCGCCGCGGTATCGCTCGACCCGCCGCCATCGTCATCGCCGCATGCGGCCGCGATGAGCGCAAGTGCGAGCGAGCCGGCGATTGCTCGCCGTCGCCATGATCGTGTGGTCATCTGTTTCCCCCTGGTGCGCGGCGCGCGGTCGGTCCGATGTGTTCACGTGTTGGGGAGTACACGCCCCACGAGGCGCCCGCGGGGGACAACGGCGCGCGTTGAGCTGGAACGCGCGTTGACGTGCGTTCAGGTGACGCCTGGAGGAAGCGGCCGCGGCTCGGCAGTCTGCTCGTGACGTGCCGCCGCCCTGCTGATCATCGCCACCTCGACGTATGGATCGAACGCAGGTGCAGACGTGTCGACCGATGGCGGCGGTGCGGGTGTCTCGAGGTCGAACGCAACGGCGGACACGTCGGGGGTCGCCGCATCGGTCGGCTGCAGGTCGTTCCACACGACGACGCCGCCGGTCAGCGCCAGGAGCACTGCACACGTGGCGAGCATCGCCGACATACCGATTCCGCCAGAGCGTTGACGGCGCGGTGGTGGGGGTGGCTCGATCGGTACCTCGCGCAACTCGCGCGCGGTGTGCCAGAGCCGTCGGTCGAGGTCGTCGATATTCATCGTCGACCCGTTCCGTGTTGACCCGTTGATCGGGTGGGTGGATCCGAGGTGGTTAGCCGTGCCGCCAACTCGCGGCGGCCGCGCTTGAGGTGTGTGCGTACCGTTTCTTCGCTGAGTCGAAGGATCGCCGCGACATCGGCGATCGATTGATCCTCCATGTAGACCAGCGCCAATACCTCGGCTTGTCGTCGCGACAGCGAGCGCAACGCAGTCCACAACTCTTCGTCGCTCAGCGCAGGCTCGACCGGTTCGACCCGGCGCTGTGACACGCGCTCGAGCGCGTTGCGCTCGGAACGTTGGCGTCGGCGGTACGACAACGAACGGTTGATCACGACGCGTCGGACCCACAGGTCTGGGCGGTCGAAGGTGGCGATGCGCCGCCACTTGCCGTGCGCCGTGGCAAACGCTTCCTGGGCGAGTTCCTCGGCAATCGTCATCGATCCGCACAACGAGTACGCCAGGCGCACCACGCCGGGATAGTGCGCAGAATAGAAGCCGTCGAAGTCGCTGGCCCGGGGTGTGGGCGGTGCGCTGGCAGCGACTGCGTCGGGGCGTCGCGTGTCAGAGGTTCGCACTACCACGGACAGAACACGCCGCAGCAGGGTGTTGCGGGGGACACCCATCAAAAAAAGTTAGCTCGCACGTCCCGGCGCACGCGACGACGCACCCCGGGAACACTCTGACGGTGCGTTCGGCGGACGGCGGACCCCCGTGCCAGGGTCGCGGGGTGCACGATGACGCCAGCTATCCGCAGCGACTGCTGTTGACGGTGATCGCGGCAATCGTCGTGTTCACCTCATCGATGACGATCGTGTCGGCGTCACTGCCCACGATGGCCGCAGATCTCGATTCGACCGAATCGCTGCTCAGCTGGGCGGTGACCGGGCTGTTCCTCGTGATGGCCGTGTGCACGCCGATCCTGGGCCGGTTGGGCGACATCCACGGACACCGCACGGTGTTTCTCGCCGGTGCGGTGACGCTGTCGTTGGCCACGGTTGCTGCGGCGGTCGCCCCGTCGGCCGAAGCCTTCGTCGGCGCACGCATGCTGGCGGGGATCGGCATTGCCGCCACGATGCCCACCGCCATGGCGTTGATCATGGAGGCCTACCCCGTCGACCGTCGTGCCGAGGCCATGGGCTGGTTCTCCGCCGCGATGACCGGCGCTCCGGTCGTCGGACTGGTGGTCGGCGGCCCGCTGATCGAGGCGTTTGGCTGGCGATCGGTGTTCATCGTGCTCGCCCCGATCTCGCTGCTCGGGCTCGCTGCCGCATGGCGCGTCATCCGTCCGTCGCCGCGGGCCGAACCATCACCGATCGACTGGGCCGGCGCGGCGACGTTGGCCGTCGGCACAGTGGGAGCGTTGCTGTTTCTGCAGTTCGGCGGGACCAGCGGATTCGGCTCGCCGTCTGCGCTGGCGATGGCGGTCGCTGGTGTGGTCGGACTCACGGCGTTCGTCATCGTCGAGCGGCGCGCCGCTGCGCCGATGTTGCGCCTCGACTACTTCCGCCGGCCGAACTTCCGTGGGCCGCTCATCGCCCAACCGACCGCCCAGTTTGCGTACATGGGCTCGTTCGTGATCTCGCCGCTCCTGCTCGACGATCTGTTCGGCTACTCGGTGTCGGTCGTGGCCCTGATCCTGCTCTTCCGGCCAGGTACGTACAGCGTCACGTCACCGCTCGGTGGTCGCCTCGCGGGAAGGTTCGGCGAGCGCCTCATGGTGCTGCTCGGCACCGTGTTGATGGTCGCGTCGATGCTCGCCTGGGTGGGCGGGGCGCTGAGGACCAACGTGCCGCTGATCATCGTCGGGCTGGTGCTCTCGGGCCTGGCGATGGGTCTGGCGACACCGGCGTACGCCACCGTGTTGGCCGGGTCGGTTGATCAGGCCGATCTTGGGGTGGCCAACGGAATGGGTACCACGATGATGAACATCGGGATGTTGACCGGTATCCAGTCGCTGTTCACGATCCTCGGCGACGGGCGCGAACCAGGCGACTTTGCCACCGTGTTTGCGGT
>JBCBSO010000546.1:0-3046 GCA_039819205.1 Actinomycetota bacterium | reverse complement strand
GTCGCCGCCAGGAGTGGAGGCGTTGCACGAGTACCAGACCTACGGCCATCCGATCTGGCAGACGCCCACGGGCGATGGTCGATTGCACTGGACGTCGACCGAGACGTCACGCGAAGCGCCCGGCCACATCGAAGGTGCGCTCGCCGCGGCCGAACGGACCGTGTTGGCAATCGTTGGGTCGTGACTAGTTCCGACGACCGAGGAGCCGAGCGGGGAGCGTGACAACCGCCTTCAGCGTTTCGAGGATGCCGTTCACGCTGATGCCAATGATCCGGAACGGCAGCAGAATCAGCCACACGAACGGGTAGGCGATCAGCGCAAGCAATGCCAACGGCCACGACAACACCGCCAGGATAAGCCAGAGAATGCACGTCATCGGTCGTCCTCAGCCCGGCGTCCGACGCGATGCGTGTCGATCGAGACCACGCCGGAACGGTACTCGAACGCTCGGTCGCGGGTTGGTGGTTGCGTTGCCGCGCCGGAGTAGCCCATTGGCGTGATCGGACGCGCGCATGTGATTCGGCTCGTCGTCGCTGACGCATTGGCCAACTACCGTCGCCGACATGTCCGCGCCGGATGAGAGCGGTCCCAGTGATCGGGTGTGGGCCGATCGGATGCTCGAGTTCGTGCTGGTGGCGGTGCTGCTGTACGGGCTCGCCCTGGTGATCGTTGGTGACTCCGTCGACTCCTTCGTCTTTCGACCGCTCGGATTCGGGGCGCCCGAAGACCTCGACACCAGCACCGCGGCCCACGTTCGTCTAGTGCGCGGGGTACTTGGTGCTGTCATTTGTGGATGGGTCGTGTTGATGCTCGCCATCGTCCGAGGGCCGCTTCGCGAGCGGGAACGATGGGCGTGGTCTGCAGTGACCCTGTCGCTGGCCGTCTGGTTCGTCGTCGATACGGGGTTCTCGCTGGTCGTGTCCGAGTGGGAGCACGCAATGTTCAACATCGGGTTCATCGTCGCCCTCGCTATTCCGCTGTGGGCGATGCGTGCGGAGGTGTCGACCAACGACGAGCGGGCCGTCGCGCCCGATCTCAAGCGGTGAGTTGCGTGGCGACGTCGTTGATCGCTTCGGCGGCAAGTCGGAGTGCCGCGGCTGCCGCTTGTCGCTGATTCTCGCGCAGGTCGTGCAGACGTTGTTCGACGGCCTGTCCGCACGGGCGGTAGACGCGTGCGAAGGCCTCGTATGTGGGAGGGGTGAGAGCGACCTCGCTGCGCCGGCGGTCGTCGGGGTCGGGTTGGCGTGCCACGTAGCCGGCTCGTTCGAGCCGATCGACCAGTGTGGTGACGCTGCCTGCGGTGAGCCCGAGGTGTTCGGCAAGTGCACCGTGGCTGAGTGGACCGTGTTCGAGCGCGTTGAGTGCCTGGAGATCGGATCGGTTGATGTCGAGCGCTCGACTAGCCGCACGCTCGAACGCCTCCATGGCAGCGCCGAGGGCACGAATCTGCATGAACAGGTCGGTCGTGTTGCGTTCCATCCCGCCTCCCGTTTAGTTTGATAGCCGAATGATTCGACGTTCGAACGATAGCCGAGGACTGCGGAGAGGATGGCGGACGCTGTGATGAAGTGGACCGAAACGATCGAGATCGACGCTCCGCCCGAGCGGGTGTTCGAGGCGCTCCTCGATCAGGATCACGTGATGGGTTGGTCGGCATGGCCCGAAGCGACCGGCTTCGTGTGCGGTGTCGAGGGTGACGGCAGATCGCCTGGTTCCGAGATCGTGTTCCGCAACAAGAACGGCGCTGTGCAGGGCCGTCAGCGCATTGTCGAAGTGGACGATCTTCGAGTCACGAACCGACTCGACAACAAGGGTCCGTTCGGTACGACGATCACTCCTCGAGTCGACTTCATCGCCACGCCGGTCGGCGACGATCGCACTCAGGTAGCGCTCGACTTCGAGGCTGAGATTCCCTTGCCGTTCGGGGTGCGACACCTGGTGCAGGTGGTCATGTCTCGGTGGGCGCGCACGCTGCATGTGAAAGACCTCGAGCAGTTGAGGGACTACGTCGAGTCGGGCCGTGTCACGGTCGGTTGACGCGCTGCCACCGATGAGTGACATCGAACGAGACCCGCACGCCGGGCCCGTGCCCGATTCCGCCTGGGACGCCGACGCGGAGTCGCGCGCCGAGAAGGGGCGCTTCGAGATCTTCAACGCGACGCGCCCTGGCGGCCTCGACGGTTGGACCATGGATGCCGACCAATACCGGGCCGTCCACGATCTGATCCTCGAGATCATCGACGACGACTCCGACGACGACGGCACGATCAAGCTGCAAACCGTCGTCAGCGCCGCCCAAGATCGCTTCGGCAACCACGAGCTCTTTCCCAAGGGACGACTCACCAACTACGTCCGGTACGTGAAGACCGACATGGAAGCGCGTTGTGAAGTCGAGCGCATTCCGCGGTCGAGCCCGCAGCGCATCACCCGCTGGCGCACGGGTTGATCCATCTCGCCGACTGCGTAGCGACAGACGCCGCGCGCCTCCCGTGTTGCGGCGGTTTCGACGGCGTAGTTGCCCCTCAGCGCAGCGAGTCGGTGCGGGTACGAACCTCTGTGTGTCGTGCCAGCACCTCGAAGTCTGCGTCGGCGTGCAAGATCTCGACGTCCGCGGCCGCAGCGACCGCGGCGATGAGGCAGTCGATCATCTTGCGCACTGTCTCGCCGCGTCCCCGGCACTCCCGATACAACATCGCGGCCATCTCGTAGTCGGAGGGTGTCGTGGGCAGCGTCGTCGAGCGTGCGAGCAGGCCACGCAACTGCCGCAGCTGGATTTCGTCACGGGCGCCAGCGAGTAGTTCCATCGAGATCGGGTCGCAGATTGCCAACTCCGAATCGAGCAGCCGATCGACCGCGTCGCAGACCGGAGACTTGGTGTCGCGGAGGAACTCCACCCATGCAGACGTGTCGACCAGGATCACATCCGACTCGAACGCATCTCGTCGAGGTCCGCGTCCCATCCGCTTCCACGGAGCGCGCGCGCCGCTTCGAGCTCGAGCGGCTCGCCAACGAGGTATTGCAGGGCCAGATTGACCGCTTCGCGCTT
>JBCBSO010000545.1:0-3047 GCA_039819205.1 Actinomycetota bacterium | reverse complement strand
CATTCACTTCTTCTTCGACTCGGTGATCGCCGGGAACGAAGCCAACGCCGGGACGGCAGGAAACGTCGGCGAATGGCGCGTGTGGGACGCACCCAACCCGTTCACCGCCACCGGCGGCGAGCAGGGACGCACCGGGTACACGATCGACGACGCCCGACTGTTCGGGGCGACGCAACTGTGCTCGCTCGCGGCCGACGTGAACCACGCGGTGTACGAGGGCACGGGGAACTGCATCGCCATCCCCGGGGTGTGAACCGATGACCGATCCACTCGCTGCCGCGCTGCACGCGTTGCAGACGATCTCTGAGGTACACGACCGGCCCGACTTGGCAACCGCCGCCGGCGGTGCGATCGGCCGGCTCCGTGCACCGGCACTGCGCATCGTGGTGATGGGCGAGTACAAGAAAGGCAAGAGTTCGCTGGTCAACGCCCTGCTCGACGCGCCCGTATGTGCCGTCGACGACGACGTCGCCACGGCCGCTCGTCTCGAGGTGGGATTCGCCGATCCGCCCGCAGCCCGCTGGTGGCGCATCGAGTCGACCGCCGACACCACCGAGCGGGTCGTCGACTCGACGATCGACATCGGCGAGGCGGCACATGTCAGCACGCTCGACCGCACCACCCTGGTGCGCGCGGGGCTGCCCCGGCGGTTGCTGCGGAGCGGGGTGATTCTCATCGACACGCCCGGGGTCGGTGGGATCTCTTCGGCCTCGGCGGTCGTCACGGCGAGTTCATTGGCCGACGCGCACGTGGTGTTGTTCGTCTCCGACTGCAGCCAAGAGCTCACGGCCGCCGAGCTCGGCGCGCTGGGCGATGCCGTCGAGCGCGGCCCCGCAGTCGTGCTTGTGGAGTCGAAGGCCGACATCACACCGCACTGGCGGACGATCGTCGAGGCAGACCGCCAGCACATCGCCAACCGCGGGCTCGACGTGCCCGTCGTTGCGGTGTCGAGCGCCCTCCGCGAGCTCGCGCTGCAATCGGAGGACCGCGAACTCAACGAAGAGTCGGGGGTCTCGGCGCTGCTGGCGATGATCACCCGCCGTTTCGTGCCTGAGCACCGCCAGCTGGCACGCGAGTCGGCGTTGCGCACCGCGCGTCGCGTCTACACGTTGCTCCACGAACCGTTGCGCACCGAGCTGCAACTGCTCGAGGAACCGACCGACGACGGCGCAACTGCGGCCTTGGAGCTCGCCCGCCGCGACCTCGACGAGTTCAAGGCGCGCGCTGGCACCTGGCAACAGCGGTTGAACGATGGCTGGACCGATCTGGCGGCCGCGGTCGACCACGATCTGCGCGAGCGATTCCGGCGGCTGACGCGCGACGCAGAAGAGGAACTCGACGACGTCGATCCCGACGAGATCTGGGACGAGTTCGAGCCGGAGTTGTACCGGCGTGTCGCCGAGGCGCTCGATCACAACCTCACCCTGCTGCGCGATCGGGCCGACGAACTCGCCCTACGCCTCGCTGAACAGCTCGACTCGGCTCTCCCGACTGGAGACGACGGGGTCTTCGCCGACACGTTCGTCGCCGCGGGCGACGAGTCGTGGGGCAGCGCCACGCGCAAGACCCCCGACGAGGTGTCGTCTGGCGCCAGGGTCAACCAGGCCTTTCGGGCGGGCTATGGCGGAGCGATGCCGATCATGGTGATCGGCGGGATGGCGCTCGGCGTACTCGGGTTGGGTGCGATGGTGTTGCCCCTCGCCGGTGTGGCCGGCGTCGTGGCCAGCCGCCGCGCCATGCGCGACGAGCGGGAGCGGCGCCTCCAACAGCGCCGTCAACAAGCCAAGGTCGCGATCAAGAAGTACACCGACGATGCGCTGCTCCGAGCGGGCAACGAACGCAAGCAACAACAGCGGCGGGTGCAACGCGCGTTGCGCGACTACTTCACGGCACGGGTGAAAGAGCTGGCTGGCAGCCATGCCGCGGCGATTCGCGGGGCCGAATCGGCGGTCGCGGCAACGGCCGAGCAGCGCCGCCAACGGCTAGCTGCGGTACGCGACGAGCTGGCGCGTGTCGAGGCCATCGCGGTGAAGTTGCAACGCGACACTGCGCTCCCCGAACCGACCGCCAGCGCTGCGCCGGCACCCGCGAGCGCCGTTGCGTCATGACCGGAGCGACACGGTGACGCTGCTCGATCAGACTCGGCACGTACTCGCGCTGGCCGCGAAGGAGGCGCTCGACACGCCGTTGGCGGCGTCGATCGCTCAGGCGCAAGAACGTCTTGACGACCCGCTCCGAGTTGCCGTCGCTGGCCGGGTCAAGGCGGGCAAGTCGACCCTGGTGAATGCCATGGTGGGCGAGCGCATCGCACCAACCGACGCTCGTGAGTGCACGCGCATCGTGACGTGGTATCGCGACGGCGTGACGTACCGGGTAGCCGGCGTCGCCGTGGACGGATCGCGCTCCCCGCTGCGGTTCGACCGCGATGGCGGCGCGCTGCACGTCGAGCTGGACACCACCTCGCCCGAGGAACTCTCGGCGATCGAGGTCGAGTGGCCGAGCTCGCGTCTACGGGAGATGACGATCGTCGACACGCCGGGAATCGATTCGATCACCGATGGCCTGTCGGCGAGGGCCGAACGCTTCCTGATGGGCAGCGACGAGCGACCGACGCCGACCGACGCCGTGCTGTATCTGTTGCGCCACGTTCACGCTGCCGACATCGGGTTCCTCGAGGCGTTTCACGACGACGACATGGCCGCCGCTAACCCGGTCAACTCGATCGGCGTGTTGTCGCGGGCCGACGAGATCGGCGCCGCCAGACACGACGCGATGTCGTCGGCGCAGCGCATCGCCCAGCGATGGGCCGGCGACCGCCGCCTCGCCCGCCTCGTACAGGCCGTGGTCCCGGTCGCTGGACTGCTGGCCGAGGGGGCGAGCACCCTGCGCCAGGCCGAGTTCGAACTCTTCGCCGCCTTGGCCCGCGCCGATCGCGGGCTCGTCGACGAGCTGCTGGTGTCGGCGGACCGTTTCGCCCGGTCGTCGGCACCGGTCGGAGTGGTCGATGCCGAGCGCGCCGCGGTTCTCGATCGATTCGGGCTGTTCGG
>JBCBSO010000544.1:0-3067 GCA_039819205.1 Actinomycetota bacterium | reverse complement strand
CGCGCCGGGTCGGGGTCGCCGAGCGAACGTAGAGCGTGCACCGCCGTTGCCAGGTGGTGCGATTGGTCCTCCCAGGCAAGGCGGGCACCGGCGTGATCGGCGGCCTCGAGTGCCGAGTCGAGGAGCCGATCCGGAGCGGTCAACGATCCCGCCGCTAGGAGGTGGTTGGCGATCGATTCGACGTAGTCCAAGTGGCCGGCGCCGTGGATCTTCTCCAACCCGTCGGCGGTGCGCGAGTGGTGCAGCGCCACGTCGTGCGGGCTCTGGCCGCCGAGCAGCACCTCGCCGAGCAACGCGTGTTCGAACCGCCACTGCTCGCCGTCGGGAGTGACGATGCCGCGCTCGTCGGCGGCGACCAACATCTCCAGCACCTCGAACTCGTCGAGGTTGCCGGCCACGGCCGCCACGCGATGGTCGAACACACGGCCCTGCACCGCCGCGATCTCGAGCATCCGCTTGGCCTCGGGATCGATCAGATCGAGATGGTTCTCGACGGCGACGCGTAGTCCGGTGGTGACCGGGAGGGACGCGGCCGTCGGGTGGTCGCCGAGTGTGTGCAGCAGCTCGCCGAGGAAGAACGGGTTGCCGGCGCTGCGCTCGTGCAGTTGCTCGACGAGGTCGGCGGGCAGCGCGATCTGCCGATCGGCGTTGGCCACCTCGGCCACTTGGTCGGCGGTCAGCCCGGCGAGCGAGATCACCGTGGCCTCACGCTCGATCCGGGCGATCTGTTGGGCGATCGCCCCGCTCGACACCTCCGGTTCGCGATAGGTGGCGATCACCGACAGGCGCGCCGGGCGAGGGCTGCGGGCAAGGAAATTGAGCAGCTCCAGGCTGGCGGGGTCGGCCCAATGGACGTCGTCGATCACCAATACCAGCGGGCGTCGATCGGCGCGGGTTCGCAGCTCGTCGGCGATGCGATCGAAGTAGGCGACGCGGTCGCGGCCGATGTCGTGCGTGCCGGTGTCGATCGCCAGCTGTTCGAGGAGCTGCGTCCACGGCCACAACGAGGGCGTGCCGGGGCCGTCCCAGCAGCGCGTCCACACGACCTCGGCGGTATCGGTGAGATGGCGCTCGGCCTCGCCGACGAGACTCGTCTTGCCGATGCCGGCGGGGCCGACGACGCAGACCGTTGCGGCTGGCCGGGATGGGGCAGCGACGTCGAGCGCGCCAATCAGCGCGTCGATCTCGGCGCTGCGGCCGACGAACGTGCCCACTGAAGCGTCCATCTGCTCGATTCCCCGTGTGACCCCGACCGTACACCGGCAGCGACCCGGACTTCCCGTTGCTTCTCGGCGCCGTCGGTTGCGGCTTCCGCGATCCTCAACGCCCAGAAGCGACGCAGCCGGCGCGCACGCGCATCGATGCGGTGCCGCGTGCCCGCTATTCGTCGCCGTCGTCGGGTCGCGTGTCGAGAAGGCGCTCAGGGAGTATCGGTTTCAGACGTTCCTCGATGGGCTTGGCCAGCTCGGGGAAGATCGTCCGAAAGATGATCCAGACCAGCGGCCCGAGCACGATCACTCCGATCAGACGCCTCACGGTGCGCGATCGTACTCCTGGTAGCTCGCGCCCCCGGTCGAAGCGCCAGTGCGCTGTCGGCTCGAGGTTCTCGGCGCCGTCACTCCCGGAATCAGCGGTCGACGACGCCGAGAAGCAGCAGTGCTGTGGCGGGTACCCTTCTCGGCGCCGTCAGCGGCGGAGTCCCCAACGATCGACGCCGAGAAGCCGCGACGCCGAGAAGCCGCAACGGCAGACGCAGCGCTCAGGCGTGGAGTTGTTCGAGGTGGGCGTGACCCTCGGGGCACTCGGTCGACAGCGGGCACCAACGGCACGTCACGCCCGGTGTGCGCGTCGGCGTTCGGGCCTCGTGCTCGAGCTCGACCAGCGCGTGGATTCCGTCGAGGGTGCGGCGCATCGCGGTGCGCAGCAAGCCCTCGCTGACCTCTTCCACCTGGGCTTGCGACGCGTCGAGGTAGTACGTGGCCAGCTTGCGCGGCGGCACCTCGCGGGCGAGCGTCTCGATCAGCGCATAGAAGCCAAGGTCTTGACGATGGCGCGGGCTCGGTCCGCCGGTCTTCAAGTCGATGATCACCTTGCGGCTCTCCGACCCCGACGGCCGGCCGAGCATCAAGTCGACCCGCGCCTGCAACACGATCGGCCCGTCGAGTGGCCAGCGCGCGCCGGCCTCGGTCACTGGATTCCATCGTCGATCGAGCGGTGGGAACGCCTCGACGAACTTGGTCACCCGCTCGACCGAGCCACCACGCAGGTCGGCGGTGTCGGCGTCGCTCAACCCGGCGATCCACGAACCGATACCGCGCTCTTCGTCGGCCAGACGGGCGATCGCCTCGTCGACCAACTCGGTGGGGGAGGGTTCGCCGCGCCACGACAGCTGCAACTGAATCGCCCGGTGCGCCACTTGGCCGCGGGCGGTCGCGGGGGTCCATGCGAAGTCGTCGGGCACCAAGTGGTGTTCCTCGCAGTCGAGCACGGTGGCGATGCGGTGCTTGCTCACCCACAACTCAGCGCCCTCTGGCATCCGGGCGGCGAACGAGGCGAGCGCGTCGGTCATCTCCTCGCGAATCTCGGCGACGAGGTCCGGGTCGAACACCAACGGCTCGTCGGACCGGCGTAGCGACTCGAGCGTGCGCTGCTGCGACGGCGTCAGCGCTTCACCCATCGAAGCGATCGTACCGACGGCTACATCGGGGGGCAGGCACCAGATGGTGGGCAGGCGCAGGGGAGTTCGGTCGCCCGGGGCTGCATCTGGTGCCTGCCCCCTGATGTCGGGGTGGTGGCGGCAGGTTCTCCCGCGCGCTCGAGCCGACGGCACTAGGGTCCGCGCCAGCGCAGAAGAGGGGGGCGTGATGAGCAAGATCGGACGAGTGGCTGCCGACCACGGCCGTGCCGTCGGCCTCCACGGTGCCGCCAAGGCTCGCTGCCGCCGACGGACCAACCGTCGGCAGCACCATCGCCAGCACCGCTACGGCGACGACCGTCATGGCTGCAGCCACTCGTCCGATCTTGCTCATCACGCCCCCCTCTTCTGCGCTGGCGCGGACCCTAGTGC
>JBCBSO010000543.1:0-3072 GCA_039819205.1 Actinomycetota bacterium | reverse complement strand
GAACCTGGCGAAGGTCACGCTCGAAACCGGGTTCCTCACACTCACCCAGCGATTCCCAGAGCTCCGACTCTCCGACGACGGCCTCATCGAGTGGGACCACGACACATTCCACGGCATCGTCGAGCTCCCCGTACTCGTCAACTGAACCGACACGCCTCTGGTGGGACGCACCGAGCGTTCCCAATGGTGTGCCACATGGTGTGCCACCTGGTACCGGCGACTCCCGTCGATGCGGCACTTGTGGAGCCGCTGGGTTCGGCTGTTCGGTCGTGGTCCGAGATTGGAGCGATGCTGGGCGCTTCACGTTGCGCTCGGCGGAGCTGCGCGGAAACGTCGGCCGATGAGGAGGACCGCCTGCGCTATGTTCGCCCCGACCCCGGAGGTCTTTGTGAAGTCGAACCCCACAACCTGAACTGCCGTGCAGACCCTCCCGGGTGCTGCACGGCCGATGACCGGGTCTAGTCGCACTTGCGATTTCCCCGGACCTGTTCAGTTCATCGACTTCACGAAAGGGTCAGACCGTTGACCGACCTCAACGTTCGCGCCGCCACCCCGGCGGACACCGAGCCAATCAAGCAACTCGCGCTCGACAACCTCATGTTCGAACCCGACGACATGGGCGACTTCGACGCCATGCTCACCGGCTTCTTCGACGGAACCCTCGACGACCACCACTGGATCGTCGCCACCGACACGACCGGAGTCGTGATCGCCGCTGCGTACTACGCGCCCGAGCCGTTCGCCGATCGAATGTGGAACCTCTACTTCATCGCCACCGCACCGGACCAACACGGCACCGGAGCCGGAACACGGCTCATCGGCCACGTCGAGGACGCACTCGTCACGCTCGGCGATTCGGCGGCTCGTACGCTGATCGTCGACACCTCAAGCGTCGACGACTACGAGCAGGCGCGCCAATTCTACGGTCGGCGTGGCTTCGACGAAGAGGCCCGCATTCGCGACTTCTACGGACGCGGTGACGACAAGGTCACCTTCTGGAAGCGGATCGCCGACTGAAGGTCAGGGTCGGCGCCGGGTCGCTCCCGGCGCCGACCTACCGCCCGGAAACGCGCGCCGGATCGCACGGCGCTGGACCGCTCTACATCGGCACATACAGAGCGCCCCACACCAGTCTGGCCAATCTGATTCCGGTGTGTGAGCGACATCATCACCTTGCACACGAAGGCGGCTGGGGCCTCACGATGACGCCGGATCGAGTCGCCACGTGGACCAGACCCAACGGCAGCATCTATTGGACCGGGCCGGCAACCGACCGACAGGAACACGCCGCCTGACACAACACGCCGCCGCGCGGCGCGCACAAATCACGGTCGACTAGATCAGCGAGAAGCGCAGTGACGCCCTCGCGCCAGCGCCAGGCGCCCTAGTGCGCCTGAACCGGCGCGGGCGCTTCAGCACCCAGTTCGAAGTTGCCGAACTCCTCGTCGGTTGTCTCCCAGTCCTCGAACTGGATCACGCCCATCTCTTCGAACCGGTGACGGAGCCACTTGTCGTTGCGATCGAGGATGCCGAGCTTCTTGCAGTTGGGAACGATCTTGGAGAACAGCATCTGCTGGAACAGGTCACGGGTCGGATCGCGCAGCACGATGGGCAACACGTCCCTCGGGGCCACGCCCATCCGCTCCCACACTTCTTGGGACAAGAATCGGTCGCGCATCCGCACCGCCGCCTCGTAGGCGAACTCCTGACGTTCCTTGAGCTCGGCGTCGGACATCTCCGCGTACACCTCTTTGAGCGACAAGACGCCGAACGCAACGTGGCGTGCCTCGTCGCTCATCACATACCGCAGCAGCTTCTTCAGCAACGGCTCCTCGGTCATCTGATGCATGAACCCAAACGCAGCCAGCGCCAGGCCCTCGACCATCACCTGCATGCCGAGATAGGTCATGTCCCAACGCGAGTCGTTAATGATGTCGTCGAGGAGCATCCGCAGGTGGGCGTTGACCTGGTAGCCGCCACCCATCTTCTCGTCGAGGTAGCGGCCGAACACCTCGACGTGGCGGGCTTCGTCGACGACCTGCGTCGAGGCATACAGCTTGGCGTCGTACCACGGCACAGTCTCGGTGATCTTCGCCGTGCACAGCAGGGCGCCCTGTTCGCCGTGGAGGAACTGCGAGAGGGTCCACTTGCGGTTCTCGATGCCGTAGTCGAGCCACTCCTTCTCGCCCCAGTGGCCGATCACGGTGTCGTCGTACAGATTGGGATCGATGCCAGCGGCGGTGGCCACCTGGTCGCCCGACACCACCTTCTCGATGTCGACATCGGTGTCCCACTCCAAGTCGGTCGTGCCGTTCCACTGCCCGGTCTTGGCCTTCTCGTAGAGCTTGCGCAGCTGCGGGCGTTGCAGCGAATAGTCCCAGGTGAAGATGGCGTCGGCGTTGTCTTTCACCGCGTGCTCGACCTCGTCGGCCTCGGTGTTGGATATCGCCAGGATCGCTTCGAGATCATCGAGATCGGCACGACCGATCATCGTCTCGTTCTCCGACGAGGTGGGCTTCTCGGCAAGGGACATGGTGGCTCCTATGGGGTGAGACGGCGTGGCGTGTTTCAGCTGGTAGTTGCGCTGCGCGCCGTGGTCACGGCGGCGTCGATGAGTGGGGTCATGTAGGCCCTCGCCGACGATTGGTCGGCGAGGTCGAGGTCGGGAGACGGTGAAAGGAAGAACGAGATGACGAGGCGCACCACGAGGTCGATCACCGGTCGGGCCTGCTCGACGGGGATGAATCGCTCGACGTACGGCATCAGCGAGTTGGTCGCCATCGCAATGATCCGCGGCAGGCCGTCGACGCTGAGCTCGCTGACGATCGAGCCCGGCTCGGTGGCCAGCATGATCGCCAGGTGCTCGTCGTTGCGCAGCGCCGCGGTCGACGCGGTAATCGCTCGGACGAGCAGGTCCTCGAGGTCGACCGCACCGTCGAGGTGACCCTCGAGCTCGGCGAAGAAGGCATCGATCTCGTGCACCCGCAGCGCATCGAAGATCACGTCTTTGCCGCCCGGGAACAACCGATACAACGTGGCCCGCGAAACGGCCGACTCGCTGGCGATGTCGTC
>JBCBSO010000542.1:0-3079 GCA_039819205.1 Actinomycetota bacterium | reverse complement strand
TCCGCGGCGCCTCCGGCCCGACAGATGGGTGCGGCAATGCGATGAGTGAAGGACACCTTCGGTGCCGCCGTTAGAGTCGTTCCTCGTGGAAGCAGAGCTGGAGGGTGTGCCTAGCAGAGCTCGCGAGAACCTGTCGGCAAGCGCCGACAAACCATGGCCACAGTCCACGGTGGTGTACGCAAGCCGTCCTGACGGCTCGATCGCCTTACTGAAACGAAGTCCTGGGCGACCCTTCGCCGGTCGATGGTTCCTGCCGGGAGGCACGGTCGAGAAGGGTGAGTCGCCGGAGCAGGCGGCGGCGCGTGAGCTCCGGGAGGAGAGCGGATTGCGTGCAATTGACGGTCTTTGGAAAGTCGGCTCGTACCCGGTCGATATGTACGGCGACCGGTACCTGCAGATGACCTTTGCTTGCCGCGTGCCGCGCCAAGCAATCGTGACGAGCGACGAGCACGATGGCGCGATGTGGATGGATCCAGTCAAGTTCCGATTCTCCCTCCTGGGTCTATTGCGAGGCTCGTCGACGGAGACGGGGTCCTCCTTGCCCCGGAGGTTGATCGAGAACCTTGAACGCGATGTCGCCACCTACCTTGCGCTGCGCAACGCGGCGCACCAGTCAACGGCTGAGTTCGCAGCCTCCCGGACTAAGGATCACGCGCGCTGAGCTCATCGAGTCGTTCTGCGATACGGGCGTATCGCTGAAGTATCAGTCCGTGCTGCACGGGCACGTGACGCCCTGTCCGGCCGCTCCCGGCCCGTTCGGACAACGTCCCACCTAGACCGGCATGAATTGGCGAGATTTGGCACAAACGGCATTCGCTGAGAACTCCCAATTTCCAGATTTGGGAGCAGGCGGCCGGGAGTTCGAATCTCCCCACCCCGACCGGGCACTCGTCGGACGCAGTCGCGAACGGCGACGGAACTGCAACCGAGTTCTGGGGGGATACTCAGCAAACTCTCAGTTTCGGGTGCGACGATGGGCGCGTGACTGAGGCCCGACTGCTCGTTGTCGACGACGAGGAGAACCTGCGGTCGATGCTCTGCGCGGCGCTGCTCCACCACGGGTTCGCAGTGTCTCAGGCCGCGGACGGCGGCGAGGCACTGCACGCGATTGACCGCGATCGGCCGGAGTTGGTCGTGTTGGACGTGATGATGCCGGTGCTCGACGGATTCGAGGTGTGCCGTCGGATGCGAGCGAGCGGCGATCACACCCCGATCCTGTTTCTCACGGCGAAGGACTCGACCGAGGACAAGGTGCGCGGGCTCACGACCGGTGGTGACGACTACCTCGCCAAGCCGTTCAGCCTCGATGAACTCGTCGCTCGCGTCGATGCACTGCTCCGACGGGCGGGCCGAGATCGGACGAGCGCACCGCTCGAGATCGCCGACTTGAAGATGGACGACGACGCCCATCGCGTCACGCGAGCGGGTGCCGACATTGCGCTGTCGCCGACGGAGTACAACCTGTTGCGCTTCCTCCTCGTCAACCAGGGCCGAGTCCTGTCGAAGCCGCAGATTCTCGATCACGTCTGGCAGTACGACTTCGGCGGTGATGGCGGCATCGTAGAGACGTACATCGGCTACCTACGACGCAAGGTCGACACCGTCGAGCCGAAGTTGATCCAGACGGTGCGCGGCGTCGGCTACACCATGCGGCCTCCGAGCTGAGGACTCGGCGATGGGCGGGCTGTCGCTTCGAACGCGTTTGATCGCCGGCGTGGCGATCGTCTCGGTCGTGCTCGGCGTGAGCGCGGTCGCCGTGACGCTGACCGTTCGCGGCGATCTGTATCAGCAGCTCGACAGCCAGCTGGAGAAGGCCGTGGGCGGCGAACGCGATGAACGGCTGGTCCCTCCGGAATTCAGCGGCCTCGAGGAGATCGACGCCGCCGGCGAAGGGCCTGGAGTCACGTCCCGGCCGGAGCGCCTGAGCAACCTGTACGAAGCCGTCGTGTTGCCGGACGGATCGGTGCGAGTGCTGTTCGAGCCGAACCTCACCGACGAGGAGACGAGCGCGCCGCTGCTGGACACCGACGAACTCGTAGAACGCGTCGATACACCGTTCACCGCCGCGAGCGCGGACGGAGGCTCGGGGTATCGCGTGCTCGTCACGGAGATCGGTGGCGACCAGTTCCTCGTCCGCGCGGCTCCCCTCGACGACCTCGACGCCACCGTCGAGCGGTTGGTCCTGTTGCAAGCCCTGGCCGTCGGCATCGTTCTCGCCGTGCTCGCGGCCGTCGCGTGGTGGGTCATCCGTCTGGGCATCCGACCGGTGCGGTCGATGGCCGACGCTGCCCAAGGCATCGCCGACGGCGACTTGTCGAAGAGGGTCCCGGAACCGACGGCCGAGGGCACCGAGGCCCACGTCCTCGCCGAGTCGTTGAACAAGATGCTCGAGCGGATCCAGGATTCGTTCACCGAGCAAGAACGCTCCGAGGAGCGGCTCCGTCAGTTCCTCGCCGACGCGTCCCACGAACTGCGTACCCCGATCACGACGATTCGTGGCTACGCCGAGCTGTATCGCCACGGCGGCCTCTCCACGGGTGAGCAGCTCGATGACGCGATGCGCCGCACCGAGGAAGAGGCCGCCCGCGTCGGCCGGCTGGTCGACGAGATGCGCACCCTCACCGAGCTCGATGAGGGCCGGCCGCTGCTCCGCCAGCGTGTTGATGTTCGCGCCCTGCTCGCCGACATCATCGCCGACGCGCGGATCGTCGCTCCCGATCACGACCTGCGCTCCGCCCTCGACGGCAGCGCCGCCAACCGACTCGTCGTCGTCGGCGACGAGGACCGACTGCGGCAGATGCTCGTGAACATCGTGGGCAATGCGGTCGTGCACACCCCGGCGGGAACAGTGATCGACGTCGGCTGCGCTCCGGTCGACGGCGGGGTCGTCGTGACGGTCAGCGATGACGGCCCGGGGATGGAGCCCGAGGTTGCATCACGGGTCACCGAGCGGTTCTTCCGCGCCGACCCTTCGCGGTCCCGATCGCGGGGCGGGAGCGGGCTCGGGCTGTCGATTGCCGGCGCCGTCGCCAGCGCCCACGGGGGGTCGATCGACGTGCGGAGCGTGCACGGGCGGGGG
>JBCBSO010000541.1:0-3083 GCA_039819205.1 Actinomycetota bacterium | reverse complement strand
GTTCACCGTGCACCGCGGTGAGCGACACGTCGTCGAGCACCGTCCGGGATCCGTCGTCGCCGCCACGGGCGGTGACGTTGCGCAGCTCGAGCACGGGGACGTCGGTTACGGTGCTCTCGCGGGTCTCGGGGGTCGGGAGCTCGCTGCCGACCATCATCTCCGCAAGCTGGCTCGACGTGACCGAGCTCGGGTCGGGAACCTCGCCGACGGTCTTGCCCTGGCGGATCACCGTGATGGCATCGGCATGCTTGAGCACTTCGTCGAGTTTGTGCGAGATGAAGATGGCGGTTGCGCCGTGGTCGGTGAGGTCGCGCAATGACGCGAACAGCTCGTCGACCTCCTGCGGGACGAGCACGGCCGTCGGCTCGTCGAGGATCAAGATGTTGGCGCCGCGGTACAGGACCTTGAGGATCTCAACCCGTTGTTTGTCGCCGACACCGAGGTCGCCGATCAACGCGTCGGGGTCGACCTTCAGGCCGTACTGCTCGCCGAGCTCGCGCAGGCGTTGACGGGCGCCACCGATGTCGAGTTTGACGCCGCTCCCGGGCTCTTGCCCGAGCACGATGTTCTCCCACACGCTCAGGTTGGTGGCGAGCATGAAGTGCTGGAAGACCATGCCGATGCCGACCGCGATGGCGTCCTTTGGCGAGTTGAACTCGAGATTGCGACCGTCGACGGTGATCGTGCCCTCGTTTGGCTTGTGTGCGCCGTAGAGGGTCTTCATCAGCGTGGACTTTCCCGCCCCGTTCTCGCCGACGATGGCGTGAATCGTGCCCTTGCGGACGGTGAGGTCGACGCCGTCGTTGGCGATCACCCCGGGGAATCGCTTGACGATGTCGCGTAGCTGGATGGCGATCGGATGCTCGCCGTTCGACGCCGCTTCCGTCGCGCCGCCCCCATCAGTCGAACTCATCGACGCCTTTCTACTAGATGCGCCGCAGCGCGTCGGAAAGCCGCAAAACGAACGGTGCGCCACCCGCAAGAAGCGAGCGACGCACCGTTACGTGTACTCAGCTTGTCGAGCTGCCCGCGCTGACGTCAGGCGGGCGAGCGCCATGGGCGCGAGCTCGGGAGGCGAGGCGAAGGCCGCCAGGCCGACCGAGCCCGCATGTGATGGGCGCGAGCTCGGGAGGCGAGGCAGAGGCCGCCAGGCCGACCGAGCCCAATCATCACGGCGTCGTCGGGACCTCGATCTCGCCGTTGATGATCTGCTCCTTGAAGGCATCGAGCTCTTCGGCGATGTCGTCAACGAAGCCACCCGTGGTGGAGTAGCCGACGCCGTCGACCGACAGGTCGAACACCTGCACACCGGCCTCGATCTCGCCGGCGCAGAACTGCTCGATCGCCAGGAACGTGGCCACGTCGACGCGCTTGAGCATCGAGGTCAGGATGTACGGCTGCAGGTCGGGCTCGACCAGCTCGTACTGGTCGGAGTCGACGCCGATCGCCCACACTTCGCCGGGCTCGCCTGCTTCGACCGCAGCCTCGAACGCTCCGAGGCCGGAGCTGCCCGCTGCCGAGTAGATCACGTCGGCGCCCTCTTCGTACTGGGCGGCGGCGATTTCACGGCCGCGTGCGGGGTCGTTGAAGCCATCGAAGTCCGGCGGCTGGGTGATGTAGTTGACCAGCACCTCGATGTCCGGGTTGACGGCCTCGGCGCCTGCGGCGTAGCCGGCTTCGAACTTCTTGATGAGGTCGTTCTCGACGCCGCCAATGAAGCCGATCGTGCCGGTCTGGCTCTTGAGTGCGGCAGCTGCGCCGACGAGGAACGAACCCTGCTCCTCTGCGAACAGCAGGTTCACCACGTTGGGCTCTTCGACGACGCTGTCGACCAAGGTGAAGGTCGTGTCCGGGTTGGCCGGGGCGACCTCACCGATGGAGTCGGTGAACAGGAAGCCGTTGCCCTGCACCAGGCCGGCGCCTTCGTCGATGAGGCCCTGCAGGCGCTGCGTGCGGTCGCCGTCGCCGGTCGGCGTCGACTCGACGAAGGTGATGCCGAGATCGGCTACGGCCTGGTCGAGGGCTGCACCGGCAGCGTCGTTGAACGACCGGTCGCCGCGTCCGGTGATGTCAAAGGCCATCCCGACGGTGCAGTCGCTGTCGCCGGCGGCTGTGTCGCCGCCACCTGCGGCGGTGCTCGCCGTGGTGTCCTCGGACATCTCGTCGGTGGTTTCGGTCGAGTCGGATGCCTCGGCGGTCGTGTCGCTGCTGCTTTCGTCGTCGTCGCCGCAGGCGGCGAGGACGAGGCCGGCAGCAAGACCGAGCGCAAGCAGCTTCTTGCTCTTGATCATGTATCTCCCCTTCAGAGGTACAAGACCGGCGCGGGGGTGCACCGGTCGTTCACGTTGCGTTCGGCAACGCTACCAATTGGTAAGGGCCGCGCGAGAACGTCCGTGGGCAATGGTGTGTTGCGGTCGCGTTTCCGATTGGTGACCATCCAATCGGTGCCCTCGCTGCGTATCGTCGTACGTGATGGCCGCTCGCGACTCGCATCCTGCCGACCCGCGCGGTGCTCGTCGACCGCCTGTGTCGCCACAGCGGTATCGCGCTCGTCGGCTGGGTGCACTGGTTGCGGTGATAGCCGTCGGCGGGGTGGTGCTGTACAGCGGCCTGCGCGCGGCATCGGATTACTTCGGCGACGACGGCGGCGCTGCCGGGGCCGTCACCGAGGACACGACCGATGCCACCGATGACGCGATGCCCGACGACACGACCGGCGGCGACGACCCCTCCACGTCTGAGCCCGACAGTGCAACCACGATCGAATCGACAACGGCAGCAACAGTCGATCCCGATACGCCCGTCAGCCCGAGCAATCCGGCATCGGTGCTCATCATCGGCGACAGCGATGCCGGCACGTTCGGTCCGTATCTGCAGACGTTGCTCGATGGAACGCAACACGCTGAGACGACGCTCGACTACAAGGTGTCGAGCGGCTTGGCTCGGCCCGACTTCTTCGACTGGCCGGCGGAAGCCGAGTCGAAGCTGGCCGAGGTCAACCCCGACATCGTGGTGGCGACGTGGGGCGGTACCGATTCGCAGGCGCTCACCGACCTGAGCGGTGAGGTCGTGGTGGGCCTGCC
>JBCBSO010000540.1:0-3083 GCA_039819205.1 Actinomycetota bacterium | reverse complement strand
GCCGATCGGCAAGAGCGGGACCAGAAACAAACCGACCACCGCTCGAGTGTCGCTGCGCGCTGCCCACGCCAAGGTGGCCACCGTCGATACGGTCACCACGACTTGCGGCCAGCGGCCGAGCAGCCGCCACCACTGGCGGAGCCCGAGCGGCACGAACAGCAAACCGATCGAGAGCAGCACACCCGCCCAGATCAGTCCGTCGCGTCGAGGCAGGGTGAGCGCGGCCCAACCGACGGCCATTAGCCAGCGGTGTCCAGCGGTGGGATCGCGCCCGCCGAGGAACAGCCCGGCGGCCAGGGCGATACCACCCGCAACGACGATTCCGGATGGATTCACCACGGCGAACACGAACCACGCCATCGGTGTCAACGCAAGCAGCACACCGCTCGCCCGTAGCCAGCCGCTGCGCGCCGCCGCGACGAGCGCAGCGGCGACGAGCGCGACGGGGATCGCCGCGTCGAGGATGCGCGAGGCGTACGGCGACGTGCTTGCCGGACCGAGCGTGCCCACCCCTGGGAGCAGGTGGCCCCACACCTGATAGTCCGCCGCCCGTGTTCGCAAGAGCACGTCCGGCCCGGTCGGCCGATCGGTGAACGACGCGCACTCAGCCGGAGTGAACGGTTCGAAGGCGTAGCACACCGGGTCGGGGAAACCGACCCATGGGGGAACCTCGAACTGACCGGGCCCCGACTGGCCGTCGAGCTGCCATCGAACGAGTCCCGCACCGCGCACGAGGTGGCTCGGTTCGTCGGGTCCTGCCGACGGCGGCACGGCGAGGATCCACATCAACGCCAGCACACCCACCAGTACCGCCGCTGGCCACCAAGCGGTAATCGACCGCTCGGTCGGACGCTCCTCGTCGACGGGTCGCTCGTTGAGCGCAGTCATCGAGCCCGCCACCGTTCGACGAGCCGCACCGGCACGCCAGCGAGTCCGGCGACCAACGCCCGCGTGTGAGCTCGGCGCGGCTGGTGGGGGCAGCGGCGCACGGACAGCTCGAACGCACGCAGCACCACGGGCCAACGCTCGTGGCGAACGGCCGACCATAAGCGATTGCGTTCGCGCAGATACACGACCTGGTCACCGAGCTTCGACGACGACGTACCAGGACGATGCAGTACTTGTGCCGCCGGTGCGCACCGGTACGCCCACCCCTGCTCGCTCCCGCGCCGTGCGAGGTCGACGTCCTCGTAGTACAGGAAGAATCGCTCGTCGAAGCCTTGGGTGTCGGCGAGAAAGCCCGGCCGGAACATCACCGCTCCCCCGGTGAACATGTCGATCGAGAACGGCGTACCCGGGAGAATGCCAGGCGACTCGCCGCGGTGGGCGTCGGTCCCGGCGCCGTAGCGGTCGAGGATGACCCCTGCACTCTCCACGCGCCCCGACTCGTCGATGAGCAACGGCTGCACGGCGCCGACCGACGGATCGTCGAAGGGGGCGAGCACCGCGGGTACCCACGGTCCGGCGAACTCGATGTCGTCGTTCAACAACACGACCCATTCGGCGTCGAGTTCGGCGGCCCGCGCGAATCCGAGGTTGGCGCCGCCGGCGAACCCGCCGTTGCGTGCGGCAGCGAGCACTTCGAGGCGTTCGTGCGCGGGGAGATCGGCGTGGCCACTGTTGTCGACGACCACGACGCGATCGACCAGCTCGTCGTCGACGAGCCCCTTGACGCAGCGGGTCAGCTCATCGTGGGCGGAGTACGTCACGACGACGGCCACGATCATGCCCAGCTCACCCGACCATCATCGAGCACCACGTATGGCGGAGCACCCGATCGCCCGGGACGCTCCAACCAGTCGGCGCGGCCGTCGGCCAGGTTTGGGTTGTAGTACGGGTCGTCCCAGAGCGCGTCTCCCCATGTGGCCAGCAACGTCTCGATCTCCGGGACCGACACCGCATGGTGCTCGGTGCCCGCTCTCGTGCGCGATTCGAAGTGATACCAACAGGCGTGCGGGGTCCACACGATGCGCCGGCCCGATGCGCGCACGCGCAGCGAGAGATCGACGTCGTTGTAATTCGCCGGGTACTCGAGTGACATCCCGCCGACCTCGTCGTACACCGACCGACGCAACATCGCCGCCGCCGCGGTAACGCCACCGACCTCTCGCTCGACGGCAAGCAGCCGATGTGGCCCGGGATGATCTCCCGACCAGCCGACGAAGGCGTGATCAATGTGTTGGTTGTACACGTGACCGGCGTGTTGGATCGTGCCGTCGTCGAACAACAGCCGGGCGCCCACCATGCCCACGTCGTCGAGTTGGGCCAGACCGACCATCTCGTCGATGCTCCCGGGTTCGATCAACTCGGTGTCGTCGTTGAGGATCAGCACGAAGTCACCAGCGGCGGCGGCCACACCGCGGTTGACCTTGTCGGCGAAGTTGAACGGCGCGTCGTACTCGACGACGTGCACTCGGCCGGGTGCGAGGGCATCGAGGTGCCGGCGTACCGATGCATCGGCAGATGTGTCGAGCACCACGACGTACTCGCGTGCGCAGCGGTCAGTAGCCCCGCTCTCGATGCTGGCGATGGCGGCGTCAACGAACCGGCGACGGCCACCCCACACCGTGCCGACCGCACCAGCCGAGGGAATCACGATCGACACCGTCGGTCGACCGTGCACCCGCCGATGGATGCGATACGTCCCCGGCCACGCACCGGGCGCAACAACGGCGGCTGTACCCGTCCGGTCGAGGTGCTCCTGCACCGCCCGCACTCCGGAGTCGTATGCGTCGGGCTTGTTGCTCGGGTCTGTGGCGACGCTGCGTTCGGACTGACGCCAGTGAGCGAGCACCTCGGGTACGTGGACCACCGCAGTGTTTCGTTCGATCAAGCGCAATAGCAGGTCGTGATCTTGGGCGCCATCGAAGCCGCTCCGTACGCCGCCGAGCTCGGTGAGCACCGAGCGGCGAACCGCAACGAGATGGGTGATGTAGTTGTGGTTGCGCAGCCGCTCCGGCGAGAGCTCCGGCTTGTACACGGGCGATGTACAGCGCCCGTCGGGGCGTAACAGATCGTGGTCGCTGTACACCAGGCCAACCGAGGCGTGATCCGGGTGATCGTCGACCGCGCGCATCATCGTC
>JBCBSO010000539.1:0-3097 GCA_039819205.1 Actinomycetota bacterium | reverse complement strand
GTGTACAACTTGGGGGCGATCATCGCCCCCAAGTTGTACACCTCATCGGGCTGGGACATCTCCAACGCCGCCACCAACGACGGCAAATCGGCCAAATCGCCCGACACCAACTCGACAAACGGCATCTCCTCTTGCAGCTGCTGCGCCCGCGGGTTCGACTGGCCCTTGACCATCCCGAACACGTCATAGCCCTTGCCGTGCAACAACTCCGCCAGATGCTGCCCGTCTTGGCCCGTGATCCCAGTAACAAACGCCCTCGGCATAGAACCAGCGAGTCTACGACCCGCCACCCGTCACCAGCGACCGGCTCCCAAGACGCGCGTCGCATGCGAACCCATCCGGACTTTGGTCACGCGGTGGCTGGCCGTCGGTACGCTGCGGAGCCCGATGGTGCGCGTAGCAATCGATGTGGGCCCACTGCACGGCCCGCGCACGGGAATACCCGTCGCGGTGGCCGGGACACTTGCTGCGCTACAACGCGGTCCAGCTGCCGGCGACGACCTCGAGCTGATGCCCTATGTGGTCAGCATGCGCGCCAAGGTCGAGCCACCGCAGCGGCGGTTGCCGATGCCGGCCGCGGTCGCGCTGCGCTACTGGGCGCGTGGTGGCCGGCCGATCGACGGTCGGCTCGGCTCCCCCGACGTGGTCCACGGCACGAACTATGTCGTCCCGCCGAGCCGTGCTCCTCGTCTCGTTTCGGTCTACGACTGTTGGTTCCTCGAGCACCCCGAGCTTGCGGCGCCCGATGTTCGACGAGCCGGCGAGGTGCTACGCAAGGCGGTCGCCGACGGCGCAACGGTGGTCACGTGTTCACGGGCGACCACAACGCGCGTGCGCCAACTCCTCGACCCGGCGGCGGTGCATACGGTGCTACTGGGGCAACCGACGGTCGCTGAGTTGGGCACCGGTGCCCCACCGACGGGTCTCGACGCGCTCGCCGATCGCTCGTTCATCCTCGCCGTGGCCACCATGGAACGCCGCAAGAATCTCCCCACGCTGGTTGCTGCATTCGACCGTCTCGCCCGCGAGGTCGACGACATCAGCTTGGTACTGGCCGGCGCACCCGGCAACGACGACGTCGCGATCGAGCGGGCCATCGCGGCGCTGCCATCGGCGGCCGGACGCCGTGTAGTGCGCCTCGGCAGCATCGACGAAGAGGCGAAGTGGTGGCTACTGCGCCACGCCCATGCGCTCGCCTACCCGTCGCTCGACGAGGGCTTTGGATTTCCGATCCTCGAGGCGCAACTGGTTGGGACCCCGGTGGTCGCGAGTAGTGCTGGATCGATTCCCGAGGTGGCCGGTTCCGCAGCGCTGCTGAGCACGCCAACCGACGCCGACGCCTTGGCAGCCAACCTGCATTGGGTGGTCACCGATCGCGAGATGCACGCCAAGCTGCGCCGGCGTGGCACTGCAAACGCCGCACGCTTCTCCTGGGAACGCACCGCCGACGATCTGCACTCGATCTATCGGGACCTCGCGGCGTGAACATCGCCGTCCTCGCCGGAGGCGTCGGCGCCGCCCGCTTCTTGCGCGGACTCTGCGCCGCAGTCGACCCGTCGAGTGTGACGGCGATCGTGAACACGGGCGACGACTGGCGGCTCCACGGGCTGGCGATCTCGCCCGACCTCGATACCGTGACCTACACGCTGGCCAACGCGATCGACCCGCAACGCGGGTGGGGTCTGGTCGACGAGTCGTGGAATGCGCTCGCCGGCCTCGAGCGCTACGAGGCGGTCCGTCCGACCGACTCAACTGCCGCAACGCGCTGGTTCGGGCTGGGCGACCGCGACCTGGCCACCCATCTCTACCGCACGGCGCGGCTCGACGAGGGCGGCTCACTCACCGCGGTCACCGACGAGATACGGCGAGCGTGGGAGGTCGCTGCTCGGATCGTGCCGATGTCTGACCAACGCCAATCGACGATCGTCGAAACGGTCGACCACGGCGATCTGCCGTTCCAGGACTACTTCGTCCGGCTGCGCCACGACGTACCAATCCGCGGCATCCGCTTCGACGGCGACGCCACCTTGTCCGATCAGGCGCGGCACACGCTGCACGAAGCCGAGCGCATCGTGATTGCGCCGTCGAACCCGATCGTGTCGATCGGACCCATCCGCCACCTTGCCGGCGTCGACCACCTCCTCGCAGAGCGTCGCTCCAGCGTCGTTGCGGTGTCGCCGATCGTTGGCGGAGCAGCGCTCAAGGGTCCGGCCGACCGCATGTTGCGCGAGCTCGGCTACGACGCATCGGTGGCAGGGGTCGCCGAGTGGTACGCGCCCGTCGCCGGGACGCTTGTCGTGGACACCGTCGACGCCGATGCGACGCCGGCGATCGAGGCCGCCGGAATGCGTGCGATCGTCACTGAGTCGGTGATGTCGACCCCTGAAATCGCCCGCCAGTTGGCCCTGGCGACGCTGTAGCCGAGAACGCTGTCGCCGTCGACGCGTTACAGCTGGGCGAGGCCGTCCACTGGGGTGGTCCACGGCGACCACTGCAGATGGATTCGTGCCCGAACCGGCGAGACAGCGAAACGGATGAGATCGTCGGGCGCGGTGGAGATTGCTGTCGGTGCGGCTGCGCCGGGCCCCGCCAGTTGCGTCCACACCTCGCGCACGGGTGTTTGTTGACCGGTCCCGACATTGATCAGCAGTCCACTCCCCCGTTCGGCGGCGCGGCTCAGCGCATCGACCGCATCGTCAACAAAGAGCAGATCACGCGTCTGGCGCCCATCGGCGTGGAGCGCTGGCGTCTCGCCCCCCGCTGCTGCGGCGGCGAGCGACGCAACGATGCCACTGTCGGGGCGCTGCCGGGGCCCGTACACCGTGGTCATGGCCAACGCGGTGAACTCGATCGCGTGTCGCTCGCGGTACTCGGTGAGCAGATCGAGCACCGCCCGGGCGACGACGCCGCGCACTCCCCGCGGCAGGGGGTCGGCCTCCTTCACCGGCAGTGCGGACGGCGGCGGGTAGCCGTAGAGGGCACGCGCCGGCAGCGCCACCACCACTTTCCCGATGCGGTGCCGCCGAGCGGCCTCGAGCACGACCAATGCGCGCTCCAACGCCGCGAGTTGTCCAGTCGCCGTCCGATCGCGACGAGG
>JBCBSO010000538.1:0-3120 GCA_039819205.1 Actinomycetota bacterium | reverse complement strand
CATTGATCCCGGACCCAGCTATTCGTGCGATCGCGGGTGGCGGACTGCCCGGCGAGACCTACACGATGCAGTTCTGGAGCGATGCACCGATGGGGCTGCCCGCTTCGGCGCTCCGCAACCGTGACTTGATTGCGTTTGACGACATCCTCGCTGCCATTGGGGATATCGATGCGCACGTCGGTTTGATCATCGAGTCGTGCTACGCAGGGCTGGCGGAGCGCGCGGTGGCGGTTGCTGGGAGACCGGGTTCGCTCGACCTGCTGGTCGTCTCATCGGGCGCGCTTCAGTTATCTCACCTCAACAAGGACCGGACGGTATCACTCTACAGCGATGCTCTGGGCTTGGCCACGACCGCTGGCGGGCCGACTTTCGGCGATGTACTTGTCGCGGCAAACAACACTGCCGTGGAACGGGCGACCGCGTTGTGCCGTGATCTTGACATCACGCCGGAGAGCTTTTCGAAGCTATTGCCTAATCATCCGGTACCGCAATCTGACCGCGAGGATGGCAGCGTCAACTTGCCGGACTGGTTTTGCATCCAGCAGCCACATGTCACGGACTATTCCGGCGTCATAAGCAGCCTTCCAGTCGGTTGAAGCCGGGGCAGGCGCGGCAGGCGTCACTGGATCTGCTAACTGTTGAGGAGATCCAGTTTTGTAAGGTGACCTCAGCGCACAAGGACGACATCGCTCAGCGCGAGGCCGTCAGCGCCGACGCCCGCGGCAAGAGTTCTGCGAAGCCGCCAGTTGCTGGTATCGTATTCGCCGACAACACCATTCTTCTGCCCGCTGACGAAAAGCCTGTCCCCGCTCGGCGAGAACATAAGATGGGCTGGCTCCTCGATGCCGGCATCAGAAAGGTCGATGGTTGCGATCGCCTTGCGGGTGCCGGCATCGTGAACGTTGACCCTGCCGTTTGTGTAGTCGGCAACAACGAACGCGGTGGCGTCGGGTTTGTAGGCGAGGCGGACGGGGTCATAGCCCATATTGAGGCGATCGACGAGTTTCAGTGACTCTCCGTCGTAGAACGTCAGCGTTTCGGCCTTCCGGTTGCCGACGACAATCACGCTGCCGTCCGGTCTGACGTCAATCGCCTCGGTGCCCGCGTCGGACGGCACCGTTGCGATCTCGGTGAGGGCCGCCGTATCGAGCGCGGTAAAGGTGTCCGAGCCTCGGTTGGTGACGTATGCGCGGCTCCCATCCTTCGTCTGGGCGATCAGGTGCGAGTCGGTCTCGCCGGTTGATAGGCTGTCCGTGACTTCGCCCCTCGCCACATCAACAGCGACGACGTTGGCCGGTTCTTGTGTGGTCACCAGCAGTCGCTCGGAGCCTGGGAGCCACACCATGCCGTGCGGTGCGGATTGATCGGCCAGCGTGATAGTCTTGGTCGGTGTCGCAGTCTCGACATCGTACGCCTCGAGGATGCGGCCGATATAGTCACCGTCGATATAGGAGACGACGACGACCGTTCGCCCATCCGGCGATAGCGCCACCTCATGGGGTGAACGCACGGTCTGGCGGCGATGGACTTCCTCCCCGGTGGCAAGGTCGAAGAAGCTCAGCGTGTTGTCGACTTTGTTGCCCACGATGAGGGTTTCAGCCTGTACTGTCGTGACGCCTACGCCAGCACTGAGGACGAAGAAGAGCCACAACACTCGCAGCATGGTGGAGGTTCTCCCATGGATTGAACGATGCGCGAGCTCAGAATTGGCCCGAGCTGACGGCCCCCGCGCCTTTGTTAACTAAAGTGTTGCCAGTTGGCGACAGGATTGGCAACATATGGGTAGCGCATGGAAAACGCGCCAACACACCATGTGAGGTGGTGACATGGGTCGCTTGAGGCGGGCTGCGGTTACCGGGCAGCTCGCCGCCGCCAGCTTTGTTTTGCTTGCCACCCTGCCGTGGTCGGGACTTGCCGCGGATACTGACGACGATCACGCCATTTTCGTCGAGACCGACGCCCACGAAGGGCCGGTTGCCGTTCCAGCCTTGCACCGCATCTACTTTACCACGAAGCCCGATCTCCAGGCAGACGAACCGCACGTCGCCATTGGGTACGTCGATGTGTCGACCGGCGATGTGGGAACGCTCGCACCGCGCAGCAACATGGCAAACAGCATGTGGTTGAGTGCGGACGGCCAGACACTCCTTGTCGCCGAACAGGGCACCCTCGACACCCCGGGCGCGATCAGTCGCATCGATGTCAGCAACGGTTACCGAACAGTTCTTGTCGATGAGTATGATGGACAGCGTTTCAACTCGCCCAACAAGGTGATCGAGGCGGATACGGGTTGGATCTATTTCTCCGATCCGGACTACGGACATAATCAGGGTTTTAAGCCACCACCTGAACTCCCGATGGCAGTCTATGCACACGACCCGGCGACGGGCACGACGACGGTGCTGACGGACGCTCTCGACCGGCCCCACGGCCTGGCGTTGTCGCCCGACCAGAGCGTTCTTTATATCACCGATACCGACGCCATCGACGGCAAGAACCCGTACGATCCGAACCGCACCCGGGCGATCCTTGCCGCACCGCTTTTGGCGCCGGACCATCTCGGCCCAATCGAGACTATCGCGACGGTTCCCGTGGGCATCCCCGACGGTCTGACCGTGACGGCCGAAGACGGGCATCTGTGGGTCGGGGCAGGCGACGGCCTGCGTCGTTACACACCCGACGGCGATCTCGTCGAACTCTTTCCCGTCGGAGGAGGCGTCTTCAACGTCACCCGCTTTGGCGATTCGATGTATTCGACAGCCGACACAGCGATCTGGAAGACAGCCATTACGGCCGATCCGTGATCGCGAACCACGAAGACGAGAACACAACCAGTATCCGATGCGAGCTCATGACATCCACGCTCCCTGCCACTGCGCCTAACCGCTATGCCTTTGCGCTCGTCGCGCTGCTTGCTGTGTTTGCCGTACCGCAGGCCGCCGCCGACGGCGTGGGCGTCGTCTTGGCCGATCCCCCGACCGTCGGACGTGCGCTGGACGACGGCAACCCGGACGCGGTCGCGCCAAGGGATCTAAGGGTCGGGTTGCAGGTCCGCTACCGCGACGGCTCATTGTGGAACCCGCTCACCCGAAAGAGCGACCCGGTCCGACTGCGCTCTTA
>JBCBSO010000537.1:0-3127 GCA_039819205.1 Actinomycetota bacterium | reverse complement strand
GCCTTCTACGAGGCGTTCGGCCTCCGGCGTCGCCTGCGCGACCTCGCGAACGTGGCCTTCTTCGAGGCCGGCGGGGTGGTCCTCGGCCTCTACTCGCGCTCGGCCCTCGCCGAGGAGGCGGGTGTCGAGCTGCCGCGGACGGCGGCCACGACCCTCGCCTGCAACCTCGAGTCCAAGGCCGCGGTGGACGCCCAGATCGAGCGGGCGGCCGCGGCGGGCGGCACCCTCACCGCCCCGGCCCAGGACCGCTTCTGGGGCGGCTACTCGGGCTACGTCGCCGACCCCGACGGCAGCATGTTCGGCGTGTTCCACCCGCCGAGCGCGTGAACTCGGATCCTCCTGTTCCCTGCCGTTCACAAGTGAACTATGTTGGGCGGCGGGGAAAGGAGGACGACATGGTCGAGTTCTCTACGCAAGCCGACGTGCTGCTCGGTTCCGATGCGGTCGCCCACGTGTGGACCAATAACGCCGACGGCACACCACAGGTGTCGGTGGTCTGGGTCATCGCCCACGGCGATGAGATCGTGTTCGGTACCGACGCCGCGAGTCAGAAGGCGAAGAACCTGGCCCGTGACGATCGCGTGGTGATGTCGATCGAAGACACCGAGCGCAACGAGCGTGGCTTCCAGCGACATCTCGTGGTGCGCGGTCGGGCAACGGTGGAGCACGGCCCCGATCCCGCACTGATGGATCGATTGGCCAACAAGTACCTCGGCCTGCAGCGCCATCCGCTGGCGCTACGCGACTCGCCGAGCAGCGTGGTGGTGCGGGTCAACGTCGAGCGCATCAGCGGGGTCGGCCCGTGGGTCGACGACGAGGTGCCTGCAGCGCACTAACGAGTCAGCTGACCTCGATCCGCTCGATCGTGATCGGGAGTTGCTCGCGCCCGGCGGGATCGATGCGCAACGCGGTGATGAAGCCGTCCCACGTGTCGACGGTCGACATGTCGAGGTCGTAGGTACGCATCTCGCCGTCGGCGATCACGTCGAACACCTTCAGGCGGGACTCGTCGAACACGTCCACGCCGTCGGTCCAGAAGAACAGCTCAGCGGCGGTCTGTCCACCTCCGGCGTCGACGGCATCGGCGGCCATCGTGATCGACACGGTGTCGAACTGGGCCGGGATGCGCAGTGCGTAGTTGGCCATGTACGGGTCGTTCCCGGTTGACGTCATCGACAACGCCCCGTCGGCCACTTCGAACTCGCCGATGTCGAACAGCGGCGTCCATCCGCCTGTAGCAAGTGGGGCGTCGCCGTCGGTGTCGAACTCCCACACGGTTGGTTCATACGTCACCTCTTCCCAGGCAACCGGGATGCGCACCAGGTCCCGATCGAGACTGACCCCGCCGGCATTGAAGCGCACGAGATACAGGTACATCGAGCCGTCGGTGGTGGCGAAGTTCGCCGACGGGCTGTCGGGGTCGAGCAGCGTCGGGTAGGCGATGAACGTCATCTCTGCTTGGTCGGCGACGGTACGCGGCACCTCGTTCTCGAGGAGCAGCTGACGCGGCGTCCAGTCGATGAGGTCTTCCGACGTCGAGTAGTAGGTGCCCCACGTGGTCTGCGCGCCCAACTCGTGGGTGCCGCCGACGATCACGAATCGCTCGATCGATTCGTCCCACAGGATCGATTCGCTCATCTCAGCCTGCAGGGCCGGAAAGTCGACTGGCGCACACACGTCGGTATCCGATGCGTCCTGCGTGTATGGGTTGACGAACTGGCCGGCGAACTCTTCGCCGTCCCAGAAGCGCCACGAGGTGGGGTCGGTGAGATCGGCCGTGCGCATGGCACACACCCACTGCACGCCGACGTCGCGGGCAGTGGCTTCGGTGGTGGCGATGTTGACCAGCACGTAGAACAACCCGTCGGGACCTTCGACGATGTTGCTCGTCTGCCACAGGCCGCTGGCCACGCCCTCGTCGTCGAACACGTACGGCATCGTGGCGATCAGGTGGTTGGGCGGCTCGAACGCGTGGTCGTAGGTGGCCCCGCCGTCGGTGGAGATGGCCATGGTCAGCGATACGTCGATGCAGTCGAACGTCACACCTGAGGGGCACTGGTCGGGCAACACGTCGGCGTGCTCGGTGCCGAGGTACTCGTTGTGCACGATGGCATACACCGTCTGGCCGTCTGGCGTGTACGTGCTGGAGATCCACTCCCAGTCGTTGAACTGCGCCGGATCGGACTCGTAGTCCGAGGTCATCACCGTGGCCGCGCAGTCGATGGTCAGCGTGTTGAGGTCGGGTCCCGTCATTCGATAGGTGGTGTCGTTGCCGATGTACAGCTGCACCAGACCCTCCGCATTGCGCACCACGCGTGGGGCGATGTCGGGATAGGTGCCGTCGTCACAGCGATCCTCGGACCAGTCGAACACCATCTCTTCTGGGCCAGTCGCCACGAGGCGCTGCTCGGTCGGTGGGGGCAGGGTCGACTCGGTGGTGGTGCTCGCTATCGCAGTGGTCTCCGGCGCCGTCGTCGCTACGGCAGTTTCGACCGGAGCGGCGGTCGACGCACGTGTCGCTGGTGCGGTGGTGTCAGACGCTGTGTCGGCGCCGCCGCTACATGCGGCGACGAGCACGGCCAGCGTCGCGGCGGACGGCACAACACGGGCGAACCTCAGCACGGGCCGCAACCGTACGCGCTCGGACCCATGCGGATGCGGCTCCCCGCCCCGGTCGGTCACGGCGGCGCCACCGGGGCATTGGCGATTGTGAGTCAGCGCGAGGTGGCCGCCAGCGGATTAGAGGGGTCGCCGCGCTCCGCCCATACGTCGAGCAATCGTTGTGCGGCGGCGAGGTAGAGCCCGGCGGCGTCAGGATCGAATGCCGCGGCATCGAACGTCGCCAACACGTACTTCACGACGTGGGCATCGTGGCTTGTCGCGGCCACAGTGGCCAGGCGCTCGGGAGTGGAGTGCGGACGGGCCACATCGACATCGATGCGCGCGAGCGGGCGGCTGGCGAGCGCAGCACGAAATGCGGCGACGTGTGTCGCGGCCATTGCCAAGAGACGATCGGGATCCTGGCTCACCGGTGCCAGCCCGAGCAGCGCCTGCGGTGGCAACACCTGCTTCACCGTCCCGCCCGAAGCCGGGCTGTTGCCGCGCCAGTCCTACCAGTGGACCTTCC
>JBCBSO010000536.1:0-3151 GCA_039819205.1 Actinomycetota bacterium | reverse complement strand
ACGAACCCAACTGCTGACGGAACGTGTTGCGCATGTTCACCGTCACGCCCTCAACATCACCAACCGTCACCGTTGCCGGGTTACCCGTCGGCACCCCAGTCCCATCGAACTGTTGACTCACCCACACAAACGACGGATTCAAATCCGACGGATCCAACGCCGACTCAGTCAACGTGCACTCCCCATCAAGAGGAACACCAGAGACCTCCAACGCGAACCCTTCCTCCATCAACACCGGGCTCACCACCGCACCACCGTCATACATCAACGACGGCACCACCGGATTATCACCAGCATCAACACACACCACCGACACCTCAAACCGGGCATCAGCAACCACACCACCAGAAGGACCCTCCACCACCTTCTGCACAAAGAACCCACCATCGGCTGGAACAGCGTTCGCGAGACCGACTTCGAGACGCCCGTCAACCGGCAGTGTGTCCGGGATCGTGATGGTTACGGGGTAGCCAGGAGTGACGATGCCGTCGCCGGAGAACACGGGCGGCGACCATGCGTAGCCGGCGTTGAGAAGACCTGGATCTGGCGTGTTTTCGGTGAGCTGGCAACTAGACCCGATCGGAACACCTCCGATCGCCAGGGTCTGCCCGTCACTTACAGCGACCGGGCTAGCGGTTGGGACGCCGTCGACGGTGATGAACACCTGATCGTCGATGGAGGAGCCGTTGCGCGTGCAGGCGACGACGACGGAGAACGTCGGCGTCGGGTCGTTGAGACCGGCCGGGTCACCCTGCAGGTCCTTCACCACTGTGATCTCACCAGCCTGCGCGAATCCGAAGTCGAAGGAATGGTCGTTGAAGCCCGGGCCGCCGGTGGTCAGGGAAATCTCTGGGAACTGTCCGCCGCTCGGAACGACACCGTCGCTGTCGTTCTGGTCCGGGATCGCGCCGTTACCGGCGTTGGCCAGGGTCGGTAGCCAGTTGTACAGCGGCGCCGCAGGGTCGTCGTAGTCGTCGGCGTTGTCGACGGCGAGGACGTAGTCCTGATCGGGCAAGAGCTGGTAGCTAGCGTCCTCGGACGAGAAGTAGTACTCACCTTCGGCGTCGGTCACATCGCTCGCAACGAGCGTCCGACTGCCGCCGCTGTCAACCTCGTACAGGTTGACGGTCGCACCGACCACCGGAGATTCGTCCGGGTCCTGCACGCCATCGCGGTCGAGGTCGTACCACACGTAGTTGCCGATCTCGAGCGGTGCCGCGTTGCACAACGGCACGAGCGCACCGAGCCCGTTCGCCTTGCCGAAGGTACTACCGATCGGCAACGGGTTTGACGCCGACTGAAAGATGCGAGCACCGGGCGAGCGATTGGTGCCGTCGTCGGGATTGAACCGGCGGAGCCCGGCGGTGTTGCGTTCGGTGAGTTCGCTTGGGTCGGCGGCGGCGGCGTGGTTGGCGGTTGCGATCAGTCCGTCCTCGCGCGTCTGAATGAGTGCGATGGACCCAGTGACGTTCTCGTCGAGAAACCAGCTGTCGTCGAAGAACTCGTCCCCACCTGGCCCATCACCGATCGAACCCGAACCGGTGACACCGCCACAGGTGCTGTTGTCCTCGAGCTGGAACGAACCGGTCGCGCTACCACAGGCCTTGAGAATGTCGCCGTAGGTGATCACCTGGAACGGCGTTGAGCCGGGCCCGTCGCCGGGAAGAAACGCAAAGTGACCGCCAACGTCGCCGGACATGTCGCGGACGCCGAGCACGAGCGCATCACGGTCAACTTGGATGTCGGCGAGGAGCGGGATGGGCCGCACGCGTTGGCCGAGCGCGTCCGGTGCGCGCACGATGAAATCGGTTGGTACGTCGCTCCAGGCATTCCAGTACCCCTCGCACGAGGCCGGGTTTGCTGTGGTCTCGGATGCGTTGCACCGATCACGGCGGTCGTAGCTGAGATCGGCATCGAGCACTTCGGTCAGGGTTCCCGGGCTGGCCGGATCGAAGCGGTACACGATCGCGGCGAGCTCCTGGCGGGCCGCATCGGCTGTCGGGCTGTTCGCCCGCGCGAGTCCGTCGCCCGGGGCTTGACTCTCGAACGTCGTCTGGCCGGTGCAGGTGGCGCCGAGATACATCGCACCGGTCGCCGTGTCGCGGCCAAGCGCGAACGGGCGCCAGTCACCATTTGGACAGTCGTTGTGGCGCGCCGTGTACTGATACTCGGTGATGTTGGGGACGTCGGCGACCAGCGGGACTCCGGCCACCGGGATGCGCACGAGCGATCGGTTGAAGAGGTTGACCGTGAAGAGGTAGTCCTCGTTCGGAGAGAAGTCGGTGTCACCGAGGCCGCGCCGGCCGATCTGATCGAACGTGTCGGGATCGGTGAGCCAGCAGTTGAGCTCAGCGTCGCCCAGCGGTCCGGACGTGCATGAACCCGGACTTGCCGGATCGGCCATGAACGCTCGCGGATCGCCACCTGTGTCAATCGGTGTGTCGGCATCGAGGTCGAGCCAGAGAGTGCCGGTGGCCGAGGTTCCAGCGGCCTGTTCGATCTCGTAGATGCCGCCAGTCGTTCGAGTGTCGGAACCGCCGCGCCCTGGGCCGAGGTCGGCATGCCGCTTGAGGAACGACGTGGTGAGTAGCGTGCCGCCGTTGGGGTCGGCGTTGTCGCGGCGCCATGCCGCTCCGTACACGGCGCCGATCTGGTTCACCGGTGTCATCCACGACTTCGGTGGGGTCTGCCCCGTTGCGTCGAACGGCACAGCAACGGTTCCGGGCTCCCCGGCCGGTACGTCGTCGAGATGTCCGAACGCGTAGCACGGCGTCAAGAGATCGGGATTCGTGTCGCAGAACAGATCCGGTTGAACGAATCCGACGTCGACGTGTTCATCATTCTCGGTTGCGAAGGTCACGGTGGTCTCGCTGCCCCACACCCCCGGACCACCGTCGTCACCTTCGGGCCCGGGTTCGTATCCGTCTGGCCACGACAGGACCTCGACTCGTACGCGCTGACCGCTTGCCACTGCCAGGCTGTAGGCGCCGGTCGAGTCCGTAGTGGCGGTCGACACCTGGTTACCGTTGTCGTCGTAGGCGACGACCTCTACGCCCTGCACGCCCGCGAACTCGAACGAGGTGTCCCACTGGCCGTCAGAGTTCTCGTCGAAGAACGCGGTCCCACGAATCTCACCGACCGCCGCTGCGGT
>JBCBSO010000535.1:0-3153 GCA_039819205.1 Actinomycetota bacterium | reverse complement strand
GGGCTGGCCTGGCCGATGCCTCCGATGACGAGGTTGCCACCGCCGGTGCCGCCCTGATCGACCAGTACGGCGAGCGGTCCGACGTGCTGGGGATCTCGGCGCAGTCGACCCAAGATGCCGGAACCTGGACGGTGCCAGCGCTGGCGATCACGGTCTTGTCCGACGACGAGTTGCTCGGATTCGGCGCGACCTCGGTCAACCTCGGCGGCGACACCGACGTCGAAGAATTCGATCGCTCGGTGCAAGAGGTGTTCCGTGTCGAGGGGCTGCAGGCCAACGGCGTGGCGATCGATGTCAACCTGACCTCGCAGGAGCAGGGCGCCGTCGCCGGCCCGTTCATCGGCTTCACGATCCTCGCCGTGCTGCTCCTGGTCGGCATCACCTTCCGCAGCTACTGGGTGCTGGCCACGGTCAGCGTTGCCTTCCTGGTGCTCATCGTGTGGCTGAAGGGCATCTCCAACCTGATCGGTTTGAAGGACGACCTGGTGCTGTCGCTGATCGTGCCCGTGGCGATGATCAGCTTCGGTGTCGACTACGCCTTCCACGGCATCGGCCGGTATCGAGAGGAACGCGCCGACGGTAAGACATCGAAGCCGGCATTCGTCGCAGGGCTCACTGCAGTGTCGGGGGCCCTGCTGCTCGCCTTCGTCACCGGTGCAACGGCCTTCCTGGCCAACCTCACCTCGGGTATCGAGTCGATCATCCAATTCGGCGTCGGCGCAGCGATCGCCCTCGGTTCGGCGTACCTGTTGCTCGGCATCGTGACGCCACTCGTGCTGTCGCGCATCGAGAGCGACGTTCCGGCCCCATCGCCCTCGCGACGGTCGACGGTGCTGCGCATCGTTGCGGGCATCGGTGCTGCGTCGATGGCCATGGGTGCCGTGTTGATGCTCGTGTTCGTCATGCCGTGGCTCGGCGTGGTGCTCACCGTGCTCAGCGCTGCGGTGACGTTGGTGGTGCCCTACCTCGTGCAGCGACGCAAGGACGTCGGATTGCGCGCCGGTGAGATGCCGGTCGCGACCACCGATGGGCGGATCGCACGACGGATCGGTGGAGCGGTTGCGGCGCTCGCTCGGCGGCCGGCGATCGTGGTGCCGGCAGCGTTGGTGGTTACTGCGGTGGCCGCGACCTTCGCCGTGCAGGTGCCCGCGGAGTTCGATGTCGAAGACTTCTTCTCGCCGGACACCGACTTCGTCGTCGGTCTCGACCAGCTCGATACCCACGTCGGCGACCGCGGCGGCGAGCCGGCGTTGCTCTATGTAGAAGGTGACCTTGCGGATCCCGCTGCGCTCGCCGTCGTGGCCGAGCGGCTCGACGAGATCCGTGCGCTTGACACCGACTCGTTGGCCAGCGACGCCGACGGGGTGACGATCGACGGCGGCATCTTCGAGGTGCTCGACGCCGCAGCGGAGTCGAGCCTCATGGCGGGCCTGGTCGAGCAGCAGACCGGCGTGACCCTCACCGACGTCGACGCCAACGGAGTTCCCGACACCCGCGAGCAGGTCGTCGCTCTCATCGGTGTGGCTGCGCAGGCGGGTGTCCCGTTCGATGCCGAACGGCTGGCGCTCACGCCCGACGATGTCAACACCGCGGTGCAGCTCGGCACGCAGCCGAGCACGGTGTTCGAGATGGGTGTGGTCGACAGCCGGTCGCAGGAGTCGGTGAGCGCCACCCGCGAGCTGCTGACACCGATCGCTGCGTCGCTGTCGGAGGACCTCGGCGGCACGTTCGTGCAGGTGACGGGTAGCGCGCTGGTGCGGGAGGCATCGCTCGATGCCACGAACCGTGCCCTGCAGGTGTCGCTGCCGGTCGCCCTGGTGTTGTGCTTCTTGCTGGGGAGTGTGTTCCTTCGGTCGTTGCGGTACGGCCTCGTGAGCGTCGTGCCGATCATGATGGTCGTCGCCTGGTTGTATGCCGTGATGTACGCGGCCGGCTTCGCCATCAACCTCGTGACCGCAACCATCGCGGCAGTGTCGATCGGTATCGGCATCGACTTCGCCATTCACTTCATCGCCCGGTACCGCGAGGAGCTGGGCCGCCACGGCACGCGGGCAACGGCGGTGCGCATCGCCGGTGAGGGCACGGGGCTTGCGCTGGTTGCATCCGCTGTCAGCTCGGCGGTCGGCTTCGGGATCGTCGCCCTCGCCCCGATGCCGCTCTTCGCCGCCTACGGCCTGCTCACCGCGCTGATGATCCTGATGGCGCTGGTTGCGACGCTGGCGGTGTTGCCGGCATTGCTCGTGGCGATCACCCGCGACGATGTTGACGCGACGACCTCGCCCGACGATCCCGATCACCACGTCCTTGCCGGCGCTGGTGCGGGCCCATCGACACGGTGAGCCGATTGAGCGGGCGGCGTGTGTCCGCTCAATCGGGGGTGTGGCGGATGGCCGGCATCCACTTCGGACCAGCCGTTGCGTTGATGCGCGCCAGGAATGCCGCATCGTGTGTTTCGACGGCCGTACACAACCGTTCGGTCGTCGTCTCGCCGGCGGCCTCCCACGCCGGCGCCGTCAGCGCGTCGGTGCGCCGTTCCAATTCCCGACGAAACGTGCGTCCCGCATCGTTGAGCACAGTGCCGGTGGCCAATCCCTTCGCTTCGAGACGGGCCCATCCCGTGGCGATTGCGGCATCGTCGTTCCCCCGACTGCGGGCGATCCACTCTTCGCTCTCGTATTCATCTGGGTCGATCATGGCGCTGTGTAGCAAGCCGACCTCGATGGCGTCGAGATCCTCGGCGGCGCACAGCGCCCAGTGGTTGTCGCCGAGCAACTCGCGGAGGCAATTGACCGCCAGCCATGCATTCAACACTGGGCGATCCGCCGGTCGAGGCTGGGCGCGGAATGCGCTGAACAATGGTCGTGCGCCGAAGTGCACGGCATCGACGCCGCGCCATAGATCGTTCGCCAGCGGCGCAAGCTCGTCGCCGAGACCCGGGGCGATCGACTCGAGACCCGGCTCGATCGAGGCGTCACGGACGGCATTGATGGCCTCGGGGGTCGTCGCCTGATACGTCATGTCGAGCAGTCCCTCGATCATCTGCGGGTTCATGGAATACGTCGTGGGGGCCGCCGCCGCGTGTGTTAATAGGCCCAACGCGGCGAGCCCCCACCACACCAAACCACCCAACCCCACAGGAACACCCATCGCAGC
>JBCBSO010000534.1:0-3166 GCA_039819205.1 Actinomycetota bacterium | reverse complement strand
GGTCGACCGGGCGTTCGTCTTGGAGCCCATCGCGCAGCGTGACGTCGCGCACGGTGATCTCAGCAGGAAGCGGACGCACGGGCCCAGTCTCGCACCGTCGACCGCCGCTCCCACCCTGGTAGACAACGCTGATGAATGCCAGCGACGAATCGGTGCACGGTCCGCTCCACGGCGTCACGGTGCTCGAGGTCGGCAGCTTCATCGCCGGCCCGTTCGCCGGCCAGCTGCTCGGTGACTACGGCGCCGACGTGATCAAGGTGGAGCCGCCCGCCGGCGACCCGATGCGCCGGTGGGGCGTGACCGTCGACGACCAGAGCCTGTGGTGGCCCACGTTGGCCCGCAACAAGCGCTCGATCGTGGCCGACCTGAAAGACGACGTCGACCTCGCTCGGGTACGCGCGCTCGCGGCCGAGTGTGACGTGCTGCTCGAAAACGCCCGACCCGGCACGCTCGACAAGTTTGGGCTCGACTACGCGTCGCTGCGCTCGGTGAACCCCGGCATCATCGTCACCCACGTGTCGGGGTTCGGGCAGACAGGGCCGCGCGCCCACGAGCCGGGCTTTGGGGCGATCGGCGAGGCGATGGGTGGGGTGCGCCACACCACCGGCGATCCGGACCGACCGGCAGCGCGCACGGGAATCAGCCTCGGCGACTCACTCGCCGCGATGTTCGCCGTCATCGGCACGATGGGCGCGCTGTACGAGCGGGAACGCAGCGGGCGCGGTCAGGAGGTCGACGTGGCCATCTACGAAGCGGTCGCTGCGCTGATGGAGTCGACGCTCGCCGACTACGAGATCAGCGGTGTCGTGCGCACGCGCAACGGCGGCGCCCTCCGTGGCGTTGCCCCGTCGAATGCCTATCCGACGAGGGACGGATCAGAGGTGCTGATCGCGGCCAATGCCGATCCCGTGTTCACCCGGTTGTGCGCTGCGATGGGACGCCCCGACCTCGCCGACGATCCGCGATTCGCCACCCACGTCGCACGTGGCGCGAACGAGCGCGAGCTCGATGCACTCGTGGCGGAATGGACGACCACGCTGACCGCCGACGATCTGCTCGCACGGATGGTCGAGTTCGAGGTACCGGTGGGACGGGTGTACACCGCGCCCGACATGCTCCACGACCCACACTTCGCCGCACGCGAGATGATCCAACGCCTCACGACGCAACAGGGCGTAGACCTACCCACGCTCGGTGTGGTGCCCAAGTGGTCACGCACCCCAGGCTCGATCCGATCGGCCGGCCCACCGCTCAGCCGGTGACCGTTCCGGACAGTGATCGCCGTTCGCGCATCTGCACGGATCACTAGCCTGCGGCGATGACCGCCGCGATCGCTCCGATCAACGCGTCGTACGCACAGCTTCCAGATGCGATGCGTCAGGCCCTCGTTCGGGCGTTCGACGCCGCCGACGCCGGCAGCTTGGCGATCGGCGCAAGCATCACAGCCAACGATCGCATCGTTGCCACCGGCCGCAACCGACTGTACGAGATCGAGGTCGGCGACGACCACGTCGCTGGAACATCGCTCGCGCATGCGGAAATCAACGCCCTTGCCAAACTCAGGTTCCGAGCTCACGAGTCGGACGAACTCGAACTGCACACGACCTTGCAACCGTGTCTGCAGTGCCTCGGCGCGATTCGCCTCGCGCCGATCAGCCGGGTGGTCGTGTTAACTCCCGATCCACTGTGGATCGGGGTGGAGCAGATTCGCGACGCCACATCGTTCATCGCCGCGCGCTGGCCACGGATCATCACCTTGCCCGCCACGGAGTGGTCGGTGCTGGGACTGCTGTCTCCGACACGTCACGCGCTGGAGCACCCACGAATCGCTGCTCCATGGCGATCGGCGCTTCCGACCACCAGCGAACTCGCCGAAGCTGTCGACCCCGCCGACCTGGCCGGCGAGTCTCCTCCCGCACGCGTCGCAGGAGTATGGAGCGACCTGAGCCGCTGCGTCGATGAAGTCGAGGAACTGGCCGAGCGCGCCCGGGTTCACCAGGGCTGACGGTGGCACCCGCACATGCGGGTGCCGGATCAGAACTCTTCGTCGAACGCGACGTCGCCTTCGACGCCGACCTGGTAGCTCGACACCGTGCGCTCGAAGAAGTTCGACAGTCCCTGCACGTCTTGTAGCTCCATGAAGCTGAAAGGGTTCTTGGAACCGAACTCTGGCCCGTAGCCAAGCTGTCCGAGACGCTGGTCAGCGACGTATTGCAGATAGTTGCGGGTGTCGGCGCGGCTCATGCCCGGCACACCCTCACCGAGGACATCTTCAGCGAACTGGTACTCGCAGTCGACGGCTTCGCGCAGCATCTGACGAATGTCGGCTTCGAGTTCATCGTCGAACAATTCGGGCTCCTCGTTGCGCACCGTGTTGACGACTTCGAAGGCGAAGTTCATGTGGCATGACTCGTCACGGAACACCCAGTTCGTGCCGTCGGCGAGACCATTCAACAGGCCCTTGGAACGCAGGAAGTAGACGTAGGCAAAGGCGGCGAAAAAGAACAGCCCCTCGATGCAGCTGGCGAAGCAGATCAGGTTGAGCAGGAACTTCTTGCGGTCATTCCCTGTCTCGATGCGATCGAGCCGCTCGATCGAGTCCATCCAGCGGAAGCAGAACTCGGCCTTGGCGCGGATCGACGGGATGTTCTCGACCGCGGCGAACGCCGCTTCGCGCTCGGCCATGTCGGGGATGTAGTTGTCGAGCAGCGTGAGGTAGAACTGCACGTGCAGCGCCTCTTCGTAGAGCTGCCGTGACAGATACATGCGCGCTTCGGGTGCGTTGATGTGCTGATACAGGTTGAGCACCAAGTTGTTGGCCACGATCGAGTCGCCGGTGGCGAAGAAGGCCACCAACCGGGACACGAGGTGTTTCTCGGCCGGCATCAACTTGCGTTCGAGATCGACCAGATCGTCGGAGAAGTCGATCTCGTCGACCGTCCACGTGTTCTTGATGGCATCGCGGTACATGTCGTAGAAGACCGGGTAGCGCATCGGCCGCAACGTGAGATCGAAGCCGGGGTCGAGGATGTTCGTCGGACGATCGACCGGGTTCGGTGCGATCGGCGACGTCGCCGGATCGGCGGTGACCGGTCGTGCGGGCGCGGCGTAGTTGGAAGCGGGGTCGACGAGGGCCATCAGTCGCAGGCCTCGCACGCTTCGGGAT
>JBCBSO010000533.1:0-3166 GCA_039819205.1 Actinomycetota bacterium | reverse complement strand
CCCCCAACAACACCGCCGTGGCGAACCACAGCAGCGAACCAATCGTTACCCGAGCATTGATCACGTTCCGCATCGGGGAACGTTGTCATAGCCGCGGGCTAGGTGTGGGCCCGCCGGCGAACCGCTACGAAGAAACCGGCTCCCAGATTGAACGAATGGACTCGAACAACACGACTCCCCCGATGGGTCCGATGAACGAGAAGTGCACCATCGCGGCACGGCTGACCTGTGTGTCCGAGACAGGGATGAACCAACAACCCGCCCCCTCCCGATCCGTGGAGTCGATGGCGAGGAAGTCAGCAAGGACCCCTGGGGTCGACGTCACGTCGACGCCCATGATGGTGACCTGCTCGATCTTCCCTGCCAATCCGAACGGTTGGGCCATGCAATACGCAAGTCCGGTGAGCCGATAGTCGAGACCTCCAATCTCGGTCGGGGCGCGCAGATACTTGGTGGCATCACCCGCCAACCCGCCAACCTCCACAAAGCTGCCATCAGCACGGATCTCGATGCTGTCCTCACCGCGGTCGGGACCCACGCCCTCGGACATCACGATCCGCCCCAGCGTCCCCGGAGGTCCCGCCGGACCCGCCGGACCCGCCGGACCGGCCGGCCCCTGCGGGCCGACGGCGCCACCGGCGTTCGCGGCCAGCTCCAGCAGACTCTGCGGCGTGTAGTAGCCGACGACGTCGATCACGACGTTGACCGAACCCTTGAAGTTGTACACCTTCAACGTTCCATCCGGCGCCAGCTGCGTATCGACCTTGTTCGGCGTCGGCGGCGCACCTGGGGTGACGTTCAGATTCGACAACAACGGCGGCTCGACGAGATCACCGCGATACACGCGGATGTTCGACTGCGCCGTCGCATCCACCACCGTCACGTTCGTGGCCAACCCGACCGCGTCGCTCGGGATCGCCAAATCGTCGACGCACTCCCCTTGGTTGCCGTGCACCTCGACCGTCATCACCTCGCCAGCGCCGAGCTTGGTGCCACGCGGTCCGATCTGCGAGTCGGCGCGCGTGTCGGTCAGCCGGCACCCCGGCCACGGCACATACGTCGCATCGTCATCACCCGGCGCAGCATCGGCTGACCACGCCGCCGACACCACCAACGTGGCCACCACCCCCATCGCCATCGCTCCGCTCAGCCACAGCAGCGACCGCACACTCACCCGCGCATCTACCAAGTTCCCCATCCTCAGACCCTGCCACACTGCGCGCAGCCGCAATTCCGGGCGCCGACGACGCCGGCCGGTACGGCTACGGCGCGGTGTAAGCCCAGGTGGCGTACACGAACGTGTCGGCTCCGACACCATTCAATCCGTCACCGACCCATGCAACCTGAAACCCACGATCGGTGAGTTGGTCCGTTGCGTAGTCGGCGAAGCCGCTGACGGCGTCGACATTCTCGCCGTCCAAGAGATACAGGCACACCGTGCCGGCTGGCGCCGTCGGCGCTGCTGGCGTACCGGTGCACGAAGCGTCGGCGTCGGGATCCGACACCTTCGGATCGGCGGCGAAGTTCACCTTGTCGTCGGTGAGCGGAACCGGCGCAACGCCGGGAAGCGCAACGGCGCGCACGAAGTCGCCGTTCTCGTTTTCGCGGGCGTGCTGATCGTCGTAGCTGAAGTTCCCGGTGACGGTGACCCCAGACGGGATGACGTCCCACGCCGAGAATCCTCGATCGCCTTGCGCCCCTGCAGGACCTGGCGGACCCACCTGACCCGGTTGCGACGACAGCGCCTTCAGGCTGTCGCTGGTGTAGTAGCCGACGACGTCGATGACGACGTTGACGGTTCCCTTGAAGTTGTAGACGTTGAGCGTTCCATCCGGCGCCAGCTGTGTGTCGACCTTGTTCGGCGTGGGCGACGCACCCGGGGTGACGTTCAAGTTCGACAACAACGGCGGCTCAGTCAGGTCGCCGCGGTACACGCGGATGTTCGATTGGGCCGTCGCGTCGACCACCGTCACGTTCGTCGCCAACCCCACTGCGTCGCCAGGAATCGCCAGCGGCCCGGTGCACTCCCCGTGGTCTCCGTGCACCTCCACCGTCATCACCTCATCAGCGCCGAGCGTCGTGCCACGCGGTCCGATCTGCGAGTCGGCGCGCGTGTCGGTCAACCGGCACCCCGGCCACGGCACATACGTCGCATCGTCATCACCCGGCGCAGCGTCAGCCGACCACGCCGACGTGACCACCAACGTGGCGATCACCCCAATCCCCAACGCGGCCGCGAACCACGCCACCGACCGAACCGTCACTCGCGCATCCATCAAATTGCCCATCCCATGACGATGTCACACGAGCGTGTGCCTCACGCCGAAGCGAGGCCTCACTGCGGACGGTGATGAGGCACCCCGACTACGGCGAGGGCACCGAGCAGGTGAATGCTGACGTGAGGTCGCCGGTTTCGAGGATGCTCCACTCCGCGCCGTCGTACTGATAGGCATCCTCGTCCGGCGCAAGACCCGGGAAGCTCACCGCGAACGCGTCGGTACCGACCGTCGCAAGGCAGACGGCGTCAGCGGTGTCGGTGTCGGCAAACATCATCAGCCCGTTGATGCGTGGTGTTCCGCACGATCGCCCGTCGAGCTGCACGGTGCCGCAATCGACGATTGCTCCCTCAACGATCTGCGTCGAAGTGAGCTGTCCCGGTGCAGGGGTGATCCCGCTTGGTCCGACGGGTCCCTCCGGTCCCTGTGGCCCCTCGGGCCCCGGCGTACCTGCTTGCTCCGCCAGCTCGACCAACGACTGCGCGGTGTAGAACCCGACGACGTCGATCACCACGTTGACCGAACCGCGGAAGTTGTACACCTGCAACGTTCCGTCCGGCGCCAGCTGCGTGTCGACCTTGTTCGGCGTCGGCGGCGCACCCGGCGTGACGTTCAGATTCGACAACAGCGGCGGCTCGGACAGGTCACCGCGGTACACCCGGATGTTCGACTGCGCCGTCGCGTCGACCACCGTCACATTCGTCGCCAGCCCGACCGCGTCATCGGGTATCGCCAAGTCGTCGACGCACCCGCCTTGGCCACCGTGCACCTCGACCGTCATCACCTCGTCGGCATCGAGCTTCGTGCCCCGCGGTCCGATCTGCGAGTCGGCGCGCGTGTCAGTCAACCGGCACCCCGGCCACGGCACATACGTCGCATCGTCATCACCC
>JBCBSO010000532.1:0-3188 GCA_039819205.1 Actinomycetota bacterium | reverse complement strand
TCGAACGACTTCAAGATCACCAATGGCGGAGAGGCCCGCACCGACGGTCGGCGCGACGGCGCTCTCGTCTACGAGACGACCAACCTTGACGGGCTTGCCGATGCGACGCTGACGCTCGACGCCCGGGTGGTGAAGGGTTCGTTCGAGGAGTGGGGCTCCTCGGGCGGCGACATGGTCGCGATCGAGCTTCTGATGGCCGATGGGACGGTCGTCGTGCTCGACACGTTCACCGGGTCCGGCTCCACGCTTACCGGAAGCGAGACCGGCCAGACGATCGCGAACGACGGCGGCTCGCAGCTGACCTACGACCTGTCGGCAATCGAGGGCGACTTCCAGCTGCGCCTCGTCTCCGACATCTCGGCGCGGGGCGAGAAGGTCGCCTTCGACGATGTGACCATTGCGGGCACCGAGATCCCGGCCGAGCCGGAGGAGGCACCGGACGCGCCGGCGCCGGCGCCCGCACCGGCCGCAGCACCCGTCGATCCGATCGACCTCGACCCCGATGCGATCACCGTTTTCGAGAGCGAGACGGCGGGCGATCTCGAGACGCTCGACGATGGCGGAGCGTCGATCCTCGACAATGACGACCTCGCCGGCGCGACGCTTGTCGCGGTGGAGGGCGCGGCCGCGAACATCGGGCAGTTCGTCGACCTCGCCGGCGGTGGCCGGGCCAAGGTCAACGCCGACGGCACGGTCGATTTCGACGCCGATGGCGACTTCGACAGCCTCGCCTTCAACGAAACCGCCCAGACGAGCTTCACCTACACCGTCGAGCGGACGGTGCCGGGCGAGACGACGGTCTTCGATATTCCCGACCGGGTCGCCGACCCGCTCGGTGCGATCATCCTCGACGAGGAGACGATCGACAACGGGCTGAAGCCGATCGAAGAGGCCGCTGCCGCGCTCGGCGTGCAGTCGGACGAACTCGTCAACGACGACAACCCGACCGAGGTCGGGAACCCCGCGCTTCTCTGGAACGAGATCGGGGCGGGCCAGATCGTGACGCTGACGACCGGTCAGGACCAGGACGAGGGCGTCTTCGGCCTTCCGTCCACTCTGGTGGGCAAGGAGGGGGCCTTCTCCCTCGCCGACTTCGTCGCCGGCACGGTGCCGCAGTCGCGGCTCGACGAGGTGCGTGACGTCAACCCGCTCGACAACGAGGAACTGGCCTCGCTCGTCGGCAACTCCTTCGTCGGCGTCGTCTACGACAGCGACGTGAGCATCAACTACGACCCGCTCGAGGCGAACCTGCAGGGCGCGCGCTACGGTCTCTTCTACTTCACCGTGCTCGGGATCACGAGCGACGGACCCTACCTCGACGATCTGATCGTGCGGGTCGATCCGGTGCCGGCGGACATGCCGCCCATCGCGTCGCTCGCCGAGCTTCTCGACGGGTCGGCCGACCAGCCGGACTTCACCCTCGACGTGGGCGACGCGACGGGCGCGCTCTCGCTCGACATCGATGGCGGTGCGGGCGACACGGTCACGGTCTGGGTCGACGGTGTCGCGGTGGCGACCGAGGTGGCGGTCGCCGGTGTCCAGACGCTGAGCTTCGACGTGACGAACGCCGCGACCGTCGAGGTCGAGTTCGCGGGCGAGGGCACGCTGACCGGCGCAAGCGTCACGGCGCCCGACGTGACCGAGACGGCGACCGAGACCGTCACGATCACGGTGGTGGGCGAGAACGAGCCCCCCGTGGCCGAGGACAACGCCTATTCGGGTGTCGAGGGGATGGAGGTCTCCGGGAACATCATCGACGACGACACCGGCGCGGGTGTCGACTCCGACCCCGAGGATCAGGCGCTGAGCGTCTCGACCGTCGCGCTGACCGGCGGAGCGAGCGTCGTCGCAGGTGGTGGCACCGCCGTGGCAGTGGGCGTGGCGACCGAGGTCCTGACGGCCTCGGGCAAGACCGGCACGCTCACGGTCGAGGCCGACGGCACGCTCAGCTTCGTGCCGAGCGAGGATTTCGACGTGCTCGATGAGGGGGAGAGCGACACGCTCGGCCTCGAATACACCGTCGTCGACACCGAGGGTGCGGCGTCGGCCGAGCCCGCCGAGGTCACGATCACCATCAACGGCGAGGACGACCTGCCCCCGGACGGCGGCGGCGGCGACGGGCCGGACTTCAACGTGGTCTACCTGATCGATACCTCGTCCTCGATGTTCCAACCCGAGAACGTCGCCAACCCGCTCCCTGAGGCGGCGTCGGACTTCAACGGCGACGGCATCAACAACTTCATCGATCTCGCGGTCGAGGCGGTGGCGCAGATGTCCGACGCCTGGGCGGCGGCGATCGGCGCCTCTGGCTTCGACCTCGACCAGAAGCTCTTCGGCTTCAACGGCGTGCTGACGGAGGTCGCAGGGACCTTCGATGCCGGCGAGGCGGCGTTCGAAACGGCGCTCGACGGGCTGACCTCGGGCGAAAGCGGGACCGACTTCGCGATCGGTTTCCAGGGCGTGATCGACTACCTCGACGCGCTGCTCGCGGACGGCAACACGGCACCGGTGAAGGTGGTGCTTTTCACCGACGCGCTGCAGACCGAGATCGACAGCGGGGCGGAGACGCTCGCGGCCGAAATCAACGGGCGCACGGATGTCGGGCTCGACGCGGTGGCGATCAACTCGGTCTTCGACCTTAGCCAGCTGGTCGCGCTCGATGCGCTCGACGAGGACGTCTTCTCCGAGTTCATGCAGTTCGGCACGGCGATCCCGGGCAACAACGCGGACGCGGTCGACTTCCTCGTGAACAACCCGTTCAGCGAGTTCCCGCAGTTGCTCGACGACGTCTTCACCGTCTGAGCCGGGGCGTCCCCTGCCCGTTCAGGGCGCGCTGACGAATCTGCCACTGCCATCGGCCGCGCCCTTCCGGGGGCGCGGCTCAATTGTGGCAGACCTGCCCAATTTACGTCGAGTCCTGTGAAAAATCGCGCATTGACCCTCAGGAATCTCAGGTCGAATCGCACGTTTCATCCCTAAGTTGCTGGTGGAACGTCCACATTTCGCCACCATCACCAAATATCAACATCTCGGGGAGCACGAGGCGAGTCGCCCGCTGCTCGAAACGACGGTGCAAGGGGAAATGGCATGGCGGATGGGGATCGGGTTGTCCTTCTCGACGAGGACTTTGCTGGCGGTAGCGCGGACACGGTCGTCTCGAACGACTATGAAGTGCATCGTGGCTACGC
>JBCBSO010000531.1:0-3191 GCA_039819205.1 Actinomycetota bacterium | reverse complement strand
CCCGTTCGAAGCCGTCCATCCCCCGTTCGAGGATCAACAGCGACAACCCACCGTGGCGTTGCCCGGGGTCGGTCTTGGCGGCCACGATCACCGCGTCGGAGTTGATGCCGTTGGTGATGAACGTCTTGGATCCGTTGACCAAGTACTCGTCGCCATCGCGAATCGCCGTGGTGGCGATTCCGGCAAGATCGGATCCAGTCCCCGGCTCGGTCATGGCGATCGCCGTGATGATGTCGCCCGACGCGATCCCTGGGAGCCACCGTTCGGCCTGCTCGTCGGTGCAGTACTCGATGAAATACGGCGTGCAGATGTCGTTGTGCAGCGTGATCCCAAGCCCGGCGCCGCCGATCCCGGCGCGGGCAAACTCCTCGGCGATCACCACGTTGAAGCGAAAGTCCGGTGAACCACCGCCGCCGTACTGCTCGGGCACGGCGATCCCGGTGAACCCATACTTGCCGGCCTCGGCGAACAGTTCGCGGGGCGCCAGGCCGGCCGCTTCCCAGTCGAGGTAGTTCGGCACCATCTCTTTGTCGACGAACGAGGCGATCGACTCGCGAAAGGCGTCGTGGTCGTCGTCGTACAGGTCGCGCAACACGTCGGGCATGGGCCGAAACGCTACGCCACAACGCCCTCGCCCACGCAGGCCACCAGCACCAACACGGCGGCGCTCAACGGTGCACCGGAGGGGTTCACGACATCATTCGCCGGCGCCAGTCCTCGGGCTTGAGTCCGAGCGACACCATGCGCTCTTCGACAAACACCGGCGGCGGCATCTCCTCGCCTGCGCGCAAACTGGCCACCCAGTCGGAATCTTCGGCCCACACGTGGCACGTGTTGAGGTTCATCTGCCACATCGCTGCTTGTTGCTCGGGCGATGCCTGACCGCCGGATGTGACGCCGTGGCGCACGTTGGCGGCGCGCATCGACCACATACTCTGGATCGCCACCGGGGCCATTGCCTGCAGCAACGCTGTGGTGTGGGTGCACCCACGCGGCCCACCGAACAGTTCGCGCACCTTGTGCGTGAACCCGCGGGCGATCGACAAGCCGATCAGCTCGCGGTACCGCTGCACGATCTGCGGGCATTCGCGGTTGGGGTGCGAAAGGAAGTCGACTGCGGCATCGACGATCTCGAAGCTCGGCATCGCCACTTCGATGTCGAGCTGCATGTGGTGGACGGTCAGCGGGTCCGGGTCGATGTCGAGATACAGGCCCGGCGGTTTCTGATCGCGCACAGCGCCGCGCAGTAGCAGGCGATCGTCCGACTTGCGAAACGACCGGACGCGGTACTCCCGGTCGTGCAGTACCTCGAGCGGCTGGCCCGCCTCGTCGACAGGGTCAGCGGGGAGGATCGAGGCGTCGTCGAACAGGCTCGATGCATCAGAGGGTGGGACAGCGCTCACGACGCGCACGGTACAAGTGCGGCCGCACGCAACTGCAGCCGGACAACCAGGAGTGGGAGCGCACCGATTGCCTATGGTTGCCCGGTGAGTCAGCCGAGCGTCGATGCGCGCACCGCCGCGATCGTCGGCGTGGCGGCCGGGTTGCTGGGTGGCACGTTCGGCGTCGGCGGCGGCCTGATCATCGTTCCCGGCCTGGTGTCGTTCGCCGGTATGGAGCGACGCCTGGCCCATGGGACCTCGCTCGCCGCGACCCTGCCGATCGCCTGCGCGAGCCTCCTGACCTACATCGCCACCGGCAACGTCGATTGGCCCCTCGCCCTGTTCCTGGCGATCGGTGCAATCGGCGGCGCGTACCTCGGCACGCACCTGCTGCAGATCATTCCGAAACGGGCCCTGACGATCCTGTTCATTGCCGTGGTGGTGGCCACTGCGTTCCGGCTCTTGCTCACCGACACCGCGGGCGGCCGCAGCGACCTCACGGCGCTCATGGCCGTCGGCCTGGTGGTGATCGGGTTCATCACGGGCACCCTTGCCGGACTGCTCGGCATCGGCGGCGGAATCATCATGGTGCCGGCGATGGTGGTGCTCCTCGACGAACTGCCCGTGGTCGCCAAGGGCACATCCGTGGCGGTGATCGTTCCCACGGCGATCATGGGCACGCTGCGCAATCGCAAGAAATCAAATGCCGATTTGCGCGTTGCCGCCATTGTCGGCGGATTCGGCGTCGCCAGCGCCGTGGTCGGCGGCCTGATCGCCAATCAGCTGAGCACCCAGGCCTCGAACATCATGTTCGCTGCGCTGCTGGTGTTCGTGGCGATCACGCAGGTGCTCAGTCTGCGCGCCGAGTCGCGTGCTGCGGCGGCGGCGAGCAGCCGGTGAGCGCCCTCGTCGTTCTCGCTCACCCTCGCCGCGACAGCTACACCGCCGCACTCGCCCACCGGGCGGTCGACGCGCTCGGCCCATCGAGCCGGCTGCTCGACCTGTACCGCAGCGGCTTCGATCCCACGATGGACCGCGAAGAACACCGTCGGTACCTCGACGGCCAGCCGCCAACCGATCCGATCGCCGCCGAGCACGCCCGCCTGCTCGCATCGGTCGAGCACGTGGTGTTCGTGTACCCCACCTGGTGGGGGACGGTCCCGGCGATGCTCAAGGGTTGGCTCGATCGAGTGCTGGCACCCGAGGTGGCATTCACGCTCACCGATCGGTGGCCTCATGTGCGTCCCGCGCTGACCAACGTGCGCGCAGTCACCGGCATCGCCACATACGGGTCACCACGCTGGAACGTGCGGCTGATCAACGACGGCGGTCGCCGCACGCTCACCCGGGCCATGCGCTTGGCCTGCGGGTGGCGAACGCGCACGAGATGGCTGGCGCTGTACGCGCTCGACAACTCGACCGCCGCCGACCGCGAGGCCTTCAGCATGCGCGTCGAGCACACGCTGCGCGACGTTGCCACCAGGGTGCCGAGGTGAGTCCGTGGCGTCCGACCACCCGGCGGGCCCTGGTCGTCTCTGCCCATCCCGATCCGACCTCGTTCACTGCGGCCGCGCGCGACCGGGCAATCGCCGCGCTCGAGGGCCGTGGCGCCGACGTGGAGCTGCTCGACCTGTACGCCGAGGGCTTCGACCCGAAGCTCACGGCCGCCGAGCACCGCCACCATCTCGACCACCGGCGAGATAGGGCTGCCGATCCCGACGCCGCGATCGCCCGCCACGGCGAGTTGCTGCGGTGGTGCGACACCCTCGTGATCGTCTACCCCACGTGGTGGTCGGCCCAACCAGCGAT